>CAYZBC010000149.1:0-12119 GCA_964476535.1 uncultured Maribellus sp. | reverse complement strand
AAGAGGAAGTTAATTGTAGATAGGTTGGTGTAAATTTGTGTAAATTTATTTTGTTGTTTTCTTCCCCCGTCAAAAAGGAAATCCCACCCACAAAACAGCACAACTTGTCCCTTTTTTTCGGGATTTGCAAACCGCCGCAAACCAATCCTGCAGGCCAAAGTTTACAAAAGAGCTGTTTTTTTGCACCTTCAGCATAAAATAATTATCATTTTACTTGACTTATGATTAAATATTTATTAATTTTACTAATTCTCAAAAGAGAATGATTGTCGTTTAGGTATGAGTCAAATAAAATAAGTTAAAATGTTTGAATTCATAATGTTAAAGCTTAAAAATATTGGAAAATAAAACTGAACCTATTAGTAAATGCTTGGCAACTGGCGCAGTTGGAAAACATTTTGTTGGGTCAAGTGGTACAAAAAACCCAGAAGTCCTTAGCAATGATTTCTTCGTAAACTTATTGGACATGAGTACAGCATGGATGCCAGTTTTAGAAGACAAAGAAAAATTTGATGGACGTGACCGAAAAACAGGCAAAGTAATGTGGACTGCAACTCGTGCCGACCTCATTTTTGGTTCGAATTCAGAACTTAGAGCACTTGCCGAGGTTTACGGAAGTTCCGATGCGAAGGAAAAATTTGTATTAGATTTTCTGGCTGCATTGAACAAAGTAATGTATCTAGACCGTTTTGATTTGAAGTAATTTTGATGGTTTAAATAGAAATACGGGAGGTTTTATTCTCTCGTATTTTAACTGTCACAAGTAAATTAATTAAAAATACAAACAAGATTTTATCAAATGGAGTTTTCAATAAAAGAAATAAGAAATAAATTATCGGAGAAAGGATTGAAAGTTACCCCACAGCGATTGGCAATTCTTGATTCAATTTATAAGTTGGGGAATCATCCTACAGCCGATAATATAATAGAATATATCCGGCAAAGTAATCCTAATATCGCTTCTGGCACAGTTTATAAGGTACTCGACACGCTAATTGAAAATAAGCTTGTGAAAAAAGTTACAACAGATAGAGATGTAATGCGATATGATGGAATTATGGAAAACCATCATCATTTGTATTGCTCTGAATGTGATTTAATAGAAGATTATATGGATGAAGAATTAGACGAGGTATTAAAAGAATATTTTAAAAATAAAAAGTTTACCGGATTCAAATTAGAAGACATTGTAGTTCAAATCAGAGGAACATTTGATAAATGTTAAATATTAACTTTTAAATTAGAAATTATGGAACAAAATCAAGAACAAGAGGTATTTAGTATGCCAAGAATTGGTGATGCTGCACCAGAATTTAAAGCAGTAACAACGCAAGGTGATATTAATTTCCCTGCGGATTATAAAGGCGATTGGGTAATTCTTTTTAGCCACCCTGCTGACTTTACACCTGTTTGCACATCGGAATTTATGACCTTTGCTACTATGGAAGATAAGTTTGCAGAAGCAAATTGTAAATTGGTTGGTCTTTCTATTGATGGTTTGTATAGTCATATTGCATGGTTACGAACCATTAAAGAAAAAATTGAATACAAAGGGATGAAAGATGTGGAGGTAAATTTTCCATTGATTGAAGACATTACCATGAATGTAGCCAATAAATATGGTATGGTTCAGCCCAACGAAGATTCAACGAAGGCTGTTCGTGCGGTATTCTTTATCGACCCAAAAGGAATTATTCGTGCAATCATTTATTACCCTTTAAGTTTAGGAAGGAACTTTGATGAGTTATACAGGGTAATTATTGCATTACAGGCAGCTGATGAATTTGGAGTTGCTACTCCTGCCGATTGGCGTCCGGGTGATGATGTAATTATTGGTCCTGCAGGTTCTTGCGGAACAGCAAAAGACAGAATGGAAGATAGTGATATTGATTGCAAAGACTGGTTCTTCTGTACAAAAAAGCTGGATAAGGATAAAGTTTTAAATAAAATTTTGAAAAATAAATAATCTTATCTTATTTATTGAGCAAGGGTGAATTAATTGAAAATTCATCCTTGTTTTTTACAGGCCAACTTTATTTGCAAGCAATTACTCACAAGGGTTCTATTTAATTGGTGTTCGTGAATACTTCGCATTTGTCAAAGTCCCACAGCCTGTCCCGCCCCCTCGGGAAGCCAACACTTCAATCAACGCTTTGTCAAAGAGTTTACAAAGCCAAGCCAGTTTGCGCACAGGGCAATAAGGTTTGCCAACGCTCAAGAAAAATAAAATAAATTTGTGCTTCGTTGATCGTTTGGTAGGGTTTGAAAAATGATTGAATAAAATAGAGCTAATTGTTTGACTGATAGATGAAATGAATGAACACCAGCATTCAATAAAGTGTATAAATCATTGGGCGGATTGTACAAATTTTAAAAGCGTTACATTTAATAAATTTCTTAGCGGTTTGTCAGGAAAGTGCTATGAAATGCTCAATGCTCTATATTTTAACTGATGAGTTTTAAATTGTTATCTGTGCTAAATTTATTTCGAAATGGGCCAAAATGGTATTCAAATATTATGTAAATTCAAACCCAAAATCTATTAAAAAATAAAATATACATCCTATGTTTATCGTAAATTCCTATCCTTTAGCTGTTTTGTTATGTGTAGTAACAATGTTGTGTTGGGGTTCGTGGGCAAATACCCAAAAGCTTGCTTCAAAAGAATGGAGTTTTCCATTGTTTTATTGGGACTACACATTGGGTGTAATTATTTTGTCGTTGATATTTGGTTTAACGTTGGGTAGTAGTGGCGATAACGGAGAATCATTTATTCCTAATTTGCTAAACGCCGCACCAAAAGCTATATTGTTTGCGTTGCTTGGAGGAGTAATATTTAATATTGCCAACTTACTCTTAGTTGCCGCCATAGAAATTGCCGGAATGGCAATCGCATTTCCCATAGGAATTGGTTTAGCGCTTGTTTTGGGTGTATTTAACAACTATCTGCCAAATCCCGAAGATTATAATTCATTGTATCTATTTTTAGGAGTTGGATTGGTTACACTCGCCATAATAATTAATGCGCTGGCTTATAAAAAAGTATCTCAGGGAAGTAAATCAACAAAAGGAATTGTGTTGTCATTGGTTGCTGGTTTGTTGATGTCATTTTTCTATCGCTTTGTTGCCGATTCAATGTCAACAGATTTAATCAATATTATACCCGGAACCTTTACTCCTTATTCAGCTGTATTTGTATTTTCAATCGGTATTTTCATTTCAAACTTTCTATTTAATTACTATTTTATGAAAAAGCCGATATCTGGAGAGCCGGTTACTTTTAGTATGTACTTTAAACACGGAACCCCAAAATTACATGTTGTTGGAATTTTGGGTGGAATTATTTGGAGTCTCGGAATGATGCTAAGTATCATGGCAGGCGATATTGCAGGTTATGCAATCTCATACGGATTGGGACAGGGAGCAACTTTGGTGGCAGCCATTTGGGGCGTATTTGTCTGGAAAGAATTTAAGGATGCCCCAAAAGGAACATCGAAATTATTGGTTTTAATGTTTGCCAGTTTTGTTATTGGATTGGTGTTAATTATTCTTGCAAATGGAGCCTAAATAAAAACAGTATGGGAAAAATTGTTGTAATAGGAAGCAGTAATACTGACATGGTTGTTACTTCCATAAAAATGCCATTACCAGGAGAAACGGTTTTGGGAAACGAATTTGATATAATCCCCGGTGGAAAAGGTGCAAACCAGGCAGTTGCTGCGGCACGTGCTGGTGGTGATGTGACTTTTATTGCAAAAGTGGGAAACGACGATTTTGGACGAAAAGCAGTTGAAGGCTACAAAAAAGATAAAATCAACACAAAACATATTTTAGTTGACCAGGTAAAACCATCAGGAGTTGCAGTTATTATTGTGGATGAAACCACGGGGCAAAATTCTATCGTGGTTGCACCGGGCTCAAACGGTAATCTTTTGGTTGAAGACATTTTAAAAATCGAATCGGTTATTGCGCGTGCCGATGTTTTATTGGTACAGTTGGAAATTCCCATCGAAACAGTACAAGCAGCTTTGGAAATTGCCCGAAAAAATGGAGTAAAAACCATTTTAAATCCTGCTCCGGCTCAATATTTAAGTGACGATCTTTTGAGTTTGGTAGATATTGTTACGCCCAACGAAACCGAAACGCAGCTTTTGATTGGCATCGATCCATCAAATGAAAACGAGATACAAAATGCTGCTGCTCAACTTTTAGAGAAGGTAAACGATTCGGTATTAATTACATTGGGTAGCAAAGGAGTTTACTGGTTGTCGAAAAATGGAGACGAAGCTTTTGTGCCAACCTCCAAAGTTGATGCAGTAGATACCACGGCTGCGGGAGATGTTTTTAACGGTTATTTTGCGGCGGCGTTGTCAAACAGTTCCGGTTTTCAAGAGGCAATTCGTTTGGCGAACAAAGCAGCAGCAATTTCGGTAACCCGAAAAGGTGCGCAACCATCCATTCCTAAAATTGAAGAAATTTAATGGCAATCAAAACTCCCGATGGTCATTTTCAACTATTTCTCAAAATTCAAATATCATCCCGGTTTTAACTTGCCTAATTTTAAACGATTCATAAAAAGATGCCAACGCTGGTAGTTCGGTACAATGCGAAGGGAATAATTTCTCCACATTATTGATTTTGAAAAAGTCCACTGTTTTTTTTGTTTGCAGGTTTTGGTGTTTTAGATGAAAACCGCCGATAACAGCTTTAACATTTGTAATTTTCGTAACTTTTTTAGCGTGTTCGACAATGTTGCAAATTCCGGAATGTGAACAGCCGGTAATTACTATCAACTCGTTATTTACAATGGCTGCAAGTGCCGAATCATCGGGCATAAAATCAGGATTGTCGGCTTCATCAATAAAGGTTGTAGTTTGTGCTTCAAAATTGTTTTGGAGTGGAATTTCACCCAGAAAAAAAAGGTTGTCAGTAATTTGAACAGGTACTTTCGATTCAATTAAATTGAATTTGTTTTTAATCTGTTCCCGGCTTAAACTTAATCCTACAGGGGATTTGTCAACTTTTCTATATCGTTTTATAAATGAAGTTGGGTGGGTAATTAACTTTTTGTTTTCAATAAATTGTAATCCGTCTCCATGATCCCAGTGTCCGTGACTGAGCACCACTGTTTGTACGTTCTTTTTGATGTCGATACCAAGTTTATCGGCATTTTTCAAAAATACATCAGAATGACCGGTGTCAAAAAGAATTTGTTCCCCATCAATTTCTATTAAATAGGAGAGTCCGTGTTCGGCCAGGAATTTTCCTCCGGCTACATTTTCAGTTAGAATTGTAATTTTTAAAATGCTCATATTTTAAATTTTGCTAAATAAAAGTAGTTATTAAAAAGTTTATTTTGACATTTCGAGTGTTTACCTAAAATTATTAATAAGAACGAGTAAACCTCAAATTGTTCAGAGTTGTCATTTCGAATGAAGCACGAATGAGAAATCTTTATTTCATAAAAGATTTCTCATCAGTAATGTTTGCGCAGTCTTTAAACTTCTACGAAAACCTGGTTTCCATTTGCTCCGAAAAACCACGATACAAACCAAACGACATGCATTTATTATTTTGACGTAGTTTTTTGTCGTGAATCCGGTTAGTTCCACTCCCTAGTCGGGATAAATTTTTCCAATCATATTAAATGTGTTTTTAAAATCAAATTCAAATTGTTTTTATTGTGGATATGAACTAAATTGGATTGGGCAGTATTTTTACGCTTATAAAATTCTGGTTATTAGTTCTTTTTATCAATTAAATTTTCTTTCTGGAAACTATAGATAATTTCTTCGACCTCGCTCATTGTAAATCCATGAACCCTTCGCAACCTGCCTAACTTTTCATAATTGGAGGTTGATTGCGGAATATTTAATTTACTTTTAATTAAGTTTACCGGTACGTCATATTTTTCAGCAACATATTTAAGGGTCATGCTTCCCATTACTTCAATATTTGCAGGTGTATTATGATGTTCTTCTTTTTTAACATCGGTAACATGTTTTGGGGAATTAATTTTTTCCTGATTGTTTTTAATCTCAATATTTCCTAATTGAGTACTTTTCTCTGAATCAATAACAGGATTCTCAATATTAGTAGATTCTGTTTTCTGCAAATATTGTCCGTCCCTTTCTTTTGCATCTATATTCCTTTCTGAATAATGACGTTCGCCTTGATAATCATGGTTTTCTATTTCCGCATTTATAAATAAAGGAAATGCTATTAATACAACTGAAACTGCCAGTAATGCAATTGCCAAGACTATTCTTACCTTTCTATTTTTGATTATGTTTTGATAAATATGTACAACCATATTCCAGTGAAACCAAATGTGAAGGAGCAACAATGCAAACAGTAATATACCAAGTATAAAATGGATTGTATTCCATTCGTGCCGGTCGAGACCAAACAGTGTCAGATCAAGGTTTTTGCCGAACTTCGCCCATTTTTCCTGACCACTTAGCAAAACATATTTGTTAAGTAAGCCAACTCCAATTAATGCCATCATTACAACCAGCATAATTGCATCGATAACCAGATTTAGTTTAGATTTTTTCATTTCTTACAATCAATTTTAAAAATAAAAAACCCTGCCATGGCAATAATCACCATAAAAAAAATAAAAAAAGCTTGATAACCAAACTGGCTGATTATTGCTCCGCCAATAAGTGGGAAAATGGCAGGTAGAATATTTCCTGCTCCTGCGAATCCGGTATATAAAGCTCTGTTTTCATTTCCCGAGATTTCCAGCAATAAACCGTTCATCGACATTGAAAACAGCGAAAACACGATTCCGCCAAGCACAAAAATATATTTTATCATAGCACCGTCGTTTATAAAAAGAGCCAGCGCTACCAAGGAAAGAGAAAGCAAAACATTGCTGTAAAGCAGCAGATTGTATTTTACTTTTTTTGCACCGAGTAAAACCAAAACACTTACTAATACAATCCCAATTACTTTATAAATCAGGAAAATGCCGGTGTCGGAACTTTGTGTGTTAAAAGTTTCTTTAGCGTATAAAATTATAAAGGGTAAAAACGAAATGGCAACTCCCTGGGTATTGATGTAACCAAGAAAATAAACCAATTTTTTGTTTTGTTTCAATTCGGTTTTCAATACTTTCATAAATGCTTTAAAACCTGAAATTTTTAGAGCAGATGGAGTGACTTCTTTTATGCTCCAGAACCCGCCAGTGGCAATCAATAAAAAGGATGCGCCGATGAAAAACATAAATGCGTAATTCAAGGGGAATTCTTTCCAAACCAGTACCCGTTTAGCAAAAAGTGCTCCGATTAATACGACAACGCCGCCAACAATTTGAACCGATGAGAAGAATGTTTTTCGTTTGTTTTGGTTCACCGATTTACCGAGAATGTCGGTGTAACTGATGTTTGCAAAGGCACCCGCAAGCGAAAAGATTGTTATAAAAATGAATACCAGCCATAAAACATAACCATGTTGTCTTGTGGTTAGTAGAAAGAGTAACCCGCCCAACCCAAATAAAGCAAACACGCGGGCATTAATTGCTGCCAAAAGGAATTTCTTTTTGAAAGGTTTGTTACTTAAATAAGGGGCAAAAAACAATTGCATGAAACTTGAACCACCCATCATTATTGCAGTTAAAATTCCAATTTGCATGGCTCCACCACCTGCTTCTACTATCATAGATGGGATAATAGTATCTACATCCATAAAATTCTTGGCAAAAGCCAAAAACGTTGCATGAAATAAGAAAGACCTGAAATTATGGGTTGATATTTTTTTTGTTAAAGCCATTTGCAAATTTTAGAATTTGCCGAAAAGGTCAGTGTTTTGTTGAGACTCAATTTTTTTTAACATGCATTTTTATAATTCCATTCTTAATATGAAACAACATATAGTTTGTATCTCGGTTTTGAAGTTCATCTTTAAACCAGTTCATGTGTTTATGTAAAATCGCAAGCACCTGTTCAGGCTTGTCTTCAGCAATAATTACAGGAACGAAATGTTGGTTTATCATTTTAATATTTCGACCAAACTGTTTGGAAACAAGCACGGAAACTTCTTTTTCTTTCAGGAATGAGATAATTGCATTCCCTTTCTTTTTGGAGCCATGTTCTTGAACTTCATCCATCGATTTAAAGGTATTTGGCAATTCTTCTTTAAACGAGAGTTTTTGTTTCTCATACGTGTAAATGGCAAATTTATCGATGTCACCAAAATGTCTTTTTTCGAAGACACTTTCTTCGTTTAATGCAAGGGCAAAAGTTATTTTCATTCTAAAAAAGCTTTGTTTTTTTGAGAAAATATTTAACCAGTTGATACGAGACGATTATTAATAGCGGCCAACTGATGATCCATATTATTGATTCTAAATAATTCATAATTTTTTAAATTTAATATTTCATTGAATCGTTCTTTATATCCGCTTCGCTCACTTTGTTTTTGCTGAGCGATTTCCAGGCATACCAAATGTATGCAATAACAAAGGGTACAAGCAGCGAAACCCAGCTCATTGCAGTTAAAGTATAATGACTCGAACATGCATTTTGTATGGTTAACGAACTTTGCAAGTCGAATGTTGATGGATAAAATGCGGTGTTGTTAAAACCTGCCAGCATTAATACTGAAAGCACAGTAAGAACGGTTCCGATTCCTGCAAACCAAATTCCTTTTGCTGAAGTTTTAAAAGCTCCAAGAAAAATTCCGTATAAAACACCAACTACTCCAATCAAAAATAGAATTAATACAATTGGCATTTCAATAAGATTATGCAGGTATTTGAAATTTTCCATAAATACCAGTTTTGTATCCGGATCAACTGCAAATCCTTCTTTCGTAAGAATTAAGCCAACAAAAAGTAAAAAGAACACAAGAAATAAACTACTGCATAATTTTAGTCTTTTTGCTGAACGTTGGATGATCTCGCTATTGTCGATGTTGTTTATAAAATAGAGCATTGCCAAAACTCGCGACAAGAACAGCAATGCAAGTCCAAGCGATAAGTTCGTAACATTCAATGCAGCTTCAAGTCCGTGTGTTGGAGTTAGCCAACGCGAAATTACGGGGTCTGCAACGTTGGTTATGTTCATTTTATTAATATAAAATTCGGAACCCGTAAAAAAAGTACCGACAGCTGCTCCAACTAAAACAGGAGCCAACACTCCATTAATAAATAAAAATGTATCGTAAGTTTTACGTCCCAGAAAATTGTTTGCTTTTGTACGGTATTCGTACGAAACAGCCTGAATAATAAAACTAAACAGAATGAGTGTCCAAACCCAGTAAGCACCTCCAAAACTGGTGGAGTAGAAGAGTGGGAATGATGCAAAAAATGCACCTCCGAAAGTTACCAGGGTGGTAAAAGTTAGATCCCATTTTCTTCCAATAGAGTTTACCAAAAGCGACCTTTCAATATCGGTTTTCGATAATTGTTTTAACAAAGTTTGCCCACCCTGAACAAACATAAGAAAAACAAAAAGGGCAGCTAACAACGACACAATTATCCACCAATAAGCTTGCAGTGTTTCGTATGACATATTATTAAACATGGCTACCTCCTTCCTCTGGACCTTTTTTAATTTGGGCCATTAATATTTTTATTTCAGCAATTAGTAAAACAGTAAACAGGGCAAAAAACATAAAAAATGTGGTTTGAACCGATCCAATGCCTAAGTGAGATGTAGAAACTCCAACTGGTAACAGATCTTGTATTGTCCAGGGTTGGCGGCCTACTTCGGCAACAATCCATCCCAGCTCTGTTGCAATGTAGCCGAGAAGTATTGACCAAACAGAAAGTCGTAAAATCCATTTATTTTTGACCAGCTTATCTTTTATGCTTGCGTAAAGTAGCCATGCAAAAAATGCAATAAAGAATAAACCCAACGCAACCATTATGTGAAATGAATAAAAAGTTAAAGGAACATTGGGAACGATGTCTTCTTTGTTTTTGAAATAGCCATATCCGAAGTGAGGGTAATTTGTTTCAAACACTTTCAGTGTACTATTCGCAAGTTCGGTGTCACCTTTTTCTTTCGCTATTTTATAATCTGCCAATGCTTGAATTGCTATTCTCCCTTTTTCCATTCTGGTTTCAGCCGAAAGAATTCCCTGTTCTTCGTTTCCGTTTACTATATCGTTTACACCGGGAACAAAAGCTTCGGCATCTCTAAAAGCCATAATTGAGAGCATACTTGGCAGCCTGATTCCTTTAAAATTAAGGTTGTCTGTTCGGTCATTTAAAAACCCAAAGGCATATAAATCAGCATTTTTTTCGCCATCGTTCAAACCTTCCATTGCAGCTAATTTCATGGGTTGTTTTTGTGCAACATCGAAAGCAGAACTGTCGCCGGTAAAAGCCACAAAAATTGAGGCCAGCAAACCAAAAACGGTAGCAATGAGTATGCTTTTTTTTGCAAAAAGCAGATGCCTGTTTTTTAAGATAAACCATGCGCTTACCGAAATTACAAACAAAGCGCCAATTATATAAGCTTGCGAAACGGTATGTAAAAACTTGTAAACTGCAGTAGGCGAAAGAGCAACATCGAAGAAATTAATCATTTCGTTGCGGGCAGTATCTGCGTTGAATTTTGTGCCAACCGGGTTTTGCATCCAGGCATTTGCAATAAGAATCCAAAGAGCCGATAAATTAGAGCCAAATGCAACAAACCACGAAGAAAGCATGTGGAATTTTTTGCTAACACGGCCCCAACCAAAAAACATTACAGCAATAAAAGTCGATTCAAGGAAAAAAGCCAGAATTCCTTCGATGGCAAGTGGAGCGCCAAAAATATCTCCAACAATCCACGAGTAATTCGACCAGTTTAATCCGAATTCGAATTCAAGAATAATTCCAGTTGCAACACCAATCGCAAAGTTAATTCCGAATAATTTCATCCAGAATTTCGTCATTATTTTCCACTTCTCATCCCCAGTTTTGTAGTAAAAAGTGTGCATAAATGCCACAATAAACGACAAGCCAAGTGTTAGTGGAACAAAAATCCAATGATACAGTGCAGTTAAAGCAAACTGCGCCCTGGACCAATCTACCAGAGCTAAATCGAAATGTTCCATAATTTAATTATTTGTTAGTTGTTCAATTACATAATCACCTTTTTCTTTATCGGTATCAAATTTTGAGTTAAGAAAGTTCGGGAAGAAGAATATTTTTAAAATGAAAAATAGGATGAAAAGCTTTATCAAAATAATCAACCACAGTTTTCTGCTGTGAATCGACATATTTTTAAATCCGCTTAAATAGAAATCAATAATTTTATTCATCGTATTATTAATGTTGTATAATCTACAAACCATTCCGTGCTTCAGCTTCAAATTGTAAAAACCTTGTTTTCTCCACTTCGTTCATTGTCCTAATTTTGTATGTAAACCCAAAACCTAAACTTCTAACCGGGTGTTTAACCGATTGGATTAAATCATCGGCTCTGGGAATATTTGGAAATGGAAATGCAAAAATTACCAATACCGAATTATCTATCGATTGAATATCGGCTATAATTCCTAATTTAATCAATGAATAATTGATATTCGGATGTTTAACTTTGCCCAATTCAGTAATAATTTGGTTCAAATCCATTGTTTTTTTATTGAATAGCGCCCACCGGACAAGCCATTAAACAAACCCGGCAATTGCTGCATGTTTCTTGATTTATTTTTGCTTTCCCATTTTCCATGTTTATCACGTTAAAAGGACAAATTTCAATACACGCCTCACAAGCTATACATTCTTTGGTATTTACTATTGGAAATCCCATTTCCTAATTATTCGTTTTGTTATAACCCTTTCCACGCTTCTCCTTCTAACTGTAAAAAAGTTGCTTTTTCATTTTCGTTCATAATTCTTACAATGTACTCCAGTTTTAAACCCATCGCTTCAATTGGTTTTTGGATTGATGAGATGAGTTGCTCTTCAATTGGGATATCGGGGAATGGAAATACAAATGTAAGAATAACTGTGTTTTCTGATAATTCAATGTCTTTAACTATTCCAAGTTTTACTAATGAATAATTTATTGCCGGGTGTTGCACCTCGGAAATGGCATTGATTATGTTTTCAATTGTTAGCATAAATTTTGTTATCTATTACCCCGGAGTTACCCGCGGTATATTGTTTTCTATTTTAT
>CAYZBC010000148.1:0-12134 GCA_964476535.1 uncultured Maribellus sp. | reverse complement strand
AGGGCGTATCCATTTTTCGTTGTAGGCAACGAGAGGTTTATTTGCAGCCCAACGAGCCATTCTGGGGACCATCCATCTCATTCCGGGTGTCGATTCCGGGTGTCCGGCTACAACAATTGCCCTGCCGTTTTCAATTTTCTCGCTCAACAAAAAAGTTTTTCCGGGAGTAATATTTGAAGGATATCCTTTATGTATTTGAATGTCTGTTATAAATTTAGCATATTCATTGTATCTTAAAATATTACTCTTGCCACTATCAGCTGGCATGAAAACCGGGCCATCGTAATATTGCATGAAACATTGTTTTTGAGTTAGTTCAGGAAAGATGTGTTTACCTTCGGGTGTTAGTTCAAACTCAACCAATGCTCTGCCTTTGTCATAATGTTCCCGATCCCATTCAGTAGCCGACACCAATCTTAAGCTCGGATAGTCTTTTGTTGTACTGAAAAGGTAGCCGCCAGCACAAATGCCAACTGCGCCGTGGCCCGATTTTATATACTCAACTACTTTATTAGCAGCATTCTGTCCTAAATTATTTAATTCTTTGCTGGCACTTCCTCCCGGAAATACAATAATATCAAAGTTATTTAATATACCTTCAGAGATTTCGCTTGCCGAGATATAACCTGCCGAAATTCCGGTATCTATTTTTAACGATTCAAAGGTTTCTATAATGCAGACTGGACTGGCTCCATTGCCGTTAAAAACAGCGACTTTAATCTTATTATCCTGAACACTAATTTTCTCGTTAACACATGAAACAAAAGCAATAAGAAACAAGAGGTGTAGAAAAAATATTATTTTCATTAATCTTATTATAAATGAATGTCAAAATTAGTTTGATACGATTCTATGACAAAACTATCCAGCCAGGAGTTGAATTTTAATACATCATCCTTTTTCATGCCATTACTTCTCCACTTTTCAAGTTTTTTGTAAGTTTCCGAAAAAATCACATCTTCATCTATTTGTATTTTCTGACGAATACCAGTCTTATCGGCGTTTACCAACGAGTTTATATTTATATAAAACTTACTTGCAAATTTCCCCCAACGAATAGGAAATGCTTCCTTTTTTAGAGTTAAAGCGGCATTACAAATTGGAGAATCATTTAGCTCTTTATTTAATTGAAGTACAGTCGGAAAATTGTTCTCAGTTATAAGCCAGGTTGGAATAGCAATTGAAGTTAAAGGAAACCCAACTGCCGACCAAAGTGTTGAGTACTTAGGGTTTTCATCTTTTTTTACTCCTTGCACTACACAAGCAGAGGCACTACTTATTCTGGGAATAAAATCATGAAAAAAGGTGTAAGTAGGATTGTTTTCAGGTATTGTTCCATACTGCATATATAAGTCCGTTTTTAGTAGAGAGTGTTTTAAAGTTCGTGTAACATCCTGCATGATAAATTGAGCATCGAGAGTGTTGGATGATAATGCATTATAAAATAGCTCGTCAACAGTATTTTGCCTTATGTATCCGCTACTTTCTTCTCCAAAACTTCCGGTAAATGAATAATTTGTACGCAAAATATAGCCGTATGGTGCAATGGTTGGGTCATTAGCATCAAATTTCTCGTAGTCTCTAAAACCTAATTCAAAAAGGGCAGCACCACCTTGTCCATCGATTACACCAAAATTTCCTTCGAAACCTGTTGGTTTTTCCAAACCGTCTAAATATTTTTGAAAGTCCTCAACCGTAGCACAAGTCGCAAGGGCATGTTTAATTAGTCTGCCTTCAAGACCTGAATGTTCAGCTGTATCTCCAATATTCAAATTGTAGGAGTTTGAGTTCATTATGGAAAATCCCTTCTCGTTCATCCCAATCCAAAGGCTTTTTCCTAATGAATCTTGCGAATTAACAAGTCCCATATAAACATATTTGGCATCATTAAAATACATAATTCTGTTATTGATTGCCCATGTATCTCTATTTTTCCATAACAATGGACGACCATCTTTTGTATATTTACCCGAAATTACAGCAATTGTACAAGCTTCTGAGGACGTGACGATGGAAAATACGAAAGCAATTATAATAAGTAATTTATTCATATTATGTTGATTCTATTAATTGTTTGAAATTATTCAACTTTAAATTATCAAATTGTATCAGGCTCTAAATACTTTATTTGATGTCTTAAAACCAACCTCCGTTCGAAGTATTAACACCATCGGCATTTTCTACACCTCCATATGTATAAATCGGCATGCTTAGTAGCATGTGTTCTTTTGCAGGTACAGGAAAATGCAACAGTGTCCCATTTTGCAGCATATCTCTACGACGCATATCAAAAAATGCAATTCCAAAGCCTGTCATAATCAACTCAATATCGCGTTCGTAAAATATGGCATTTACTACCTCATCTTTTGATGCAGTTGTTGGTAAAGGAGTTAATTCCCCACGTAATTTTCTTGACCCATTGTTTAAAATTGTTATGGCTGAAGACAAATTATTCAAGCGTGCGTAGGCCTCGGCTTCAATAAGTTCATTTTCAGCTATCGAAAAATCGGTGGCATATCCGGTGGTTACTCCAGTTTTATATTCTAAATCTATGCGAGAATATTCGTAATTCGAAAAGTGATAATAACCTCTTTCGGGTTTCATATTAATTACCGATACAAAATTGAAATCACTTTTTAATCTGGCATCCTTCGACGAAGCACTACCTGGTGAAATACCGTTGTCAGGAAATCTGTTCGGATAAGTCGGATCCATTAAATTTATTATTCTCAAATCGATTTTAGCCCAATCTGATCGAATAGTATAATGGTAGAACCAGTTTTTCCAATTAACATTATCGATATAAGGTTGTAATGGTTTTCCCATTCCTTGCTGAATATGACTTAATACAGTTTCCCAATCGACCATTTCGTTTTCGGCCGCATTACGGGGAGTTTGAACCATAAAACGGGCAATAAATGAGTGAGCCAGTTGGGCCAACTCTTTATTTGTATAAGCTTCGCCACCAAACCAATCCATGTCAATAGTAAAAGAATTATTATTTGCTATTTCAATGGCTTTGTTTAATGCTTGATAAGCAGAATCCATGACAGTCTGATAGGGAGATAATTCTACGTTTAATAAGTCTGTATTTTCAGTAGTTATAAAAGCCTGGTCATAAACCAGGGCTAAATATCCCAAAGATATACCTTGTATAAAATAGCTGTTTGCCTCAATCAAGGGTGTATCATTGCCTTTGTCGCCAAACTCCATCCCTTTATTAATTACTCCAAGGACATCATTAGCTTGCGACATGTTGCTATACATATCCTGATAGTATGTTTCGTACATGTTCGCATAAGTATAGGTTACATCGTTGTTGAATGCACTGCGTGGTTCCGATGATAAATCGAGCATGCCGCTGTTTGCCCATGAGCAGGTTCCATTATCTGACGCAACCCACATCGACATTCGGGGAGAGATACTTGAAGTATTAATCATGTACCAGTTATAAAATCCACTTTTTGAAATGTTGTAAACATCTTCAGAATTACTCATCGCTTTTTCGTAATCAGGCAAGTTTTTATATTCAACATCTAATTCAGCGCACGCCTGAAACAAAACCAGAGCTCCGGTTAAAAAGAATATTTTAGTAATTATATTTTTCATCAAGATCATTGTTTTAAAAGTTAATTTCAAGAGAGAATTTATATGTACGGTAATTAGGATAGCCGAAATTATCGAATGGGAAATTGGTTAAATCGCTTCCTGATGCAACTTCAGGATCGTAGCCTGAGTAATTGGTAAGCGTATATAAATTATGCGCAATGCCGCCTATTCGAATTGAAGAAATATGTTTCCCAAAATCACCTAAATCTTTTGAAGATAGACTATAAAACAAGGATAATTCGCGAAGCTTTAAATAGGTGGCATCTTCAATAAAATAAGAGTTTAAAGCAGTATGGTGATAAAATGTAGCGTAATAATCAATGGTTTTTTTCTCTTCTTCGGGTATTTCAAACTGATCAAATTCAATGGCTCTGTTGTCTCTAAAAGTATATTGATGCGTGTAGTTATAAACATCTCCACCGTTTTTAAAATCGAATAGAGCATACAGTTGAATGTTTTTCCACGAGAAAGTGGAACTCAAACCCAAATTAAAATCTGGATTTCCATCACCAATTTTTGTAATATCTGCTACTCCATTTCCATCCTTGTCCCATAAAATTGGGGCTTCACTAACTGTTCCTTCAACGCCTGATGCAATAACATACCCATCGCTATTCAGTGTGTATTCATCAATAGATTGTTCTGCCTGTAATTGACTTTCCATTTCGGATAAACTGGTAAGCCATTTATAACCATAAATAGCTCCTAAAGTCTCACCTTCCCGCATTAGAAATGCATTATTTGGCCCAGTTTGATATTCCGGAACATTTAATTTAGTAATGGATTGACGTATGCGGTCGAAAGTTACATTTGCCTTCCAACTAAAATTCTTATTTTCAATAATTTTAAATCCCAATGTCGCTTCCAGTGCATTAGTAGAAATGGTTCCTACATTTTTCCATTGCCCAGGATACCCTAAATGCGATGGTATTGGAGCCAAAGCAATTGCATCTTTTGTATCGGTTTCAGAGTAACTTATCTGAAAATTGAAACGGTTTAAAAAATAGGCATCCATAGCGAATTCTAGTTCTTCAGATTCTGAGGGCTTTAAATCTTTGTTTCCAAAAGTTGACTTATTTATAGCCCCATTAGAAATGTTCCATGTTTCATATTGGTTGGAGAATGCTGGTCGTTGTCCAGCAGTTCCATAAGCAGCTCGTATTTTTAATTCGTCCACTCCTGGAATTTTAATATCTTCTGTTATTCTGTATGCTGCAGAAACACGGTAATATTCGTTCCAGCGTTTATTCTCGCCAAAGAGTGATGAGCCGTCTTTTCTGTACAATGTCGAAAACAGGTATTTGCTTTTATAATCAATATCAGCAATCCCAAAAATATTTTCAGATCTGATAATTCCTTCGTAAGAATTTAGTGTTGATTTTTCGGCATTGGTATTGCTTAATTGTGGTATATCAGCAACAATAAACTCACGACCTGTTGTAGCAAAATTGGAATACGATTCATCTTCGTACAAATAGCTTAATTTTCCTTTTACAGTAAAATTATTAAGTATCTTATTGAAATTTGCTGTGGATTGAAAAGTTTGATAATTCGATTTGTACTGTTCTTTGTAAATGCTGCCATCAATGTATTGGCCACCTCCATATAAATAACCTCTGGGTGTGTACGTTGACCAATTATTAAACCTCATTTCAATGGTGTATTTTGTATCGAAATTAAGCCATTCAAGTGGCTTGTAGTTAACAATAGCGTTGCTTAACAGTGATGTACGGGTTGATTCTCGTTCCCTGTAATACAATGGGTACAATGGATTTTCCTGAATACTCCAGGGGTCAGGATCAATTTTATACGCGCTACCATCATCATTTACTTGTTCAAGATTAACATCGGGGCCTAAAAATAATAAATCGAAAAAGGAATTATTAGATCCTGGATTATCTGATTTCGAATTTATTAAAAGATTTGATGTGGATATTTTTAATTTATCATTAAACCGATGATCAACATTTACACGGAAGTTCTGTCGGCTATATCCATCTGTTGAGAAAAGGATGCCAGATTGATTATTGTTTTCAAATGATAAAAATATATTGGTGTTTTTTGAATTATTTGATATACTTAGGTAATTGGTGTAGTAATGCCCATCGTTATAAAATTCGTCCTGATTATTTATTGTATTACTATATGGATTATCTGAAAAATGATCGTCTTCAAGCTTCCTGCTACCTCGTTCTATATTGCCTTCATCATTGTAACGTACTCCTCTGTATTTTGTATAGAAATCAAAATCGCCAGCATCTTCGGCTAATTGATAAGGGTGGTGTTGCGATAAATCTATATTTTTTGAAATGGATGAGGTGCCAAATTCATTGCGTATTTTAACAATAGTTTCTCCTTCCTCTAATTCACTTCCCCTATATGTAGTAATTAAAATTACACCACTTCCGGCTTTTGACCCATACAGAGATGCTGCCGCTGCTCCCTTAACGATCTCCATAGATTTAATATCGTCAACATTGATGTCGGCTAACGAGCTGGCAAAAATATTGCCATCCATCATAATTAAAGGCGAATTATTACCAGTTAACGACGTAGAACCTCTTAACCGAATACTTGCAGCTGAACCAGGAGTGCCTGAACCTTGTACCACACGAACACCGGCAACTTTACCTTGTAAGGAGGAGGAAGCAGATGATGAGGGGGCTTCGTTTAATTCTTTTGCGTTTATTTTTGCTACTGTAACAGTTAATTTTTTTATGCTTGTTTTACCTGCTACCCCAGCTACAATAACTTCATCCAATCCAAATGATTCAGGCTCAAGAACAATATTAAAGTTTGTTTGGTCTCCAATGGTAACTTCATAGTCTCTGTACCCGATAAAACTAATATGAAGTTTTTTTGCAGTCGGCTCTACTTTTAAAAAAAATATTCCGTTAAAATCGGAAATGGTTGCTTGTCTGGTTTTATCAACGATTATATTTGCGTTGGGAAGCGGTAAATCTGTTTCATCAAAAATACTACCGGTAATTATAACGGTAGTATCTCCAGTATTTTTTTCCTTTTCAACTATAACAAAAAAATCATTCCTTATTTTCTTATAGCTTAGGTTACTGCCTTTAAAAAGTGTTTTAAAAGCATTGTCAATATCTTTTGCTTTTAAAACATCAACCTCATTAACAACATTTAGCTGTTTTAAAATTTCACTCTCATAGGTGATATGAATTCCAAATTTTGCTTCGAGTTTCTCCAGTATTTCTTTTGTTGTTTGCTTTTTTTGCATCGATTCACCTGGAATGTTTGGAGTAATTATGGCATACAAACTTTGATTGAGGATAAATATTACCCCAATTAACAGTAAAATTTTTCGCATTCTTATTTGTTTATTTTATAATTATTTTATCGTTTTCTATGAGAACTTCTGCTCCTAATATTTCAGATAGTGCTTTTAGTAAATCGTTTAAATTGTCGATGGGAGCCGAACCACTGAGTTTCTTGTTTAACAAATACTTATTGTTTACAACTACCTCTTTGTCAAATACCTGTTCTATAATCTGGCTTACTTCTTCAAGATTGAAATCTTCAAAACTGATGTACTTTTCTTTCCATATAGAATATAATTTGGCATTAACTTTGGTTTTGTTTAGTATATTGGTTTCAATATTGTAAGAAACATAATCGTTAGGAACCAAATAAATATCATTTTGGGTTTTGCTAAAGTTAAACAATCTCACATTTCCTTCTTTTAAAGTAATTTCAGAATTTTGAGGCAGGGTTTTTATATTAAATTTTGTGCCCAATACCTGCACGTCGAAACAATCTACATTTACAATAAACTTTTTGCCTGATTCTTTTTTGATTTCGAAATAAGCCTCTCCGGCAAGTGATACTTTACGGTTAAATTTCCATAAATAGGAAGATTTAAAATCTATTCTAGAATTCTTATTAAGATATATCAGCGAAGAGTCGGGTAACGTAATCTTTTCTATTGTGTTAGTTGCAACAATAGTAGTATGCTTCGAATAATCAATCCATAAACCTGAACTTATAAATAATAACCCTACGAAGATGGCAGCTACACGTAAAAATAAGCCTTTGCGAATTTGAATTTTTCTTTGTTTAATTTTGTTTTTCAATATTTGTAGCCCCTGCTCGGGATTAAAGTTGCTTTTAAGATTAATGCTGTTCTCCCAACTTTCTAATAGTTCCGAATACTCCTCTTTTATTTTTTTATCTCTACTAAGCAAAAGTTTTATCGCGTCTTCTTCTTTTTCAGAAGTTTCTCCCGAAAAATGTTTCACAAATAAATTTAATTGATCTTGTAGCATGTGCTTTTTTTTATTCCTTTTCTATATGATGCAAAATGTAAGTTTTCACCCCTATTAAAGAAACTACTTTTTAATAAAAATTTGACTATAATTTCTTTTTGAATTAGTAATTTTGACTACATACCCTCCACTTATAAAATCACTCATATCGATTTGTGTTTTTGTGTCATTTAAATCGAAACGCCTTATTGTTTTACCAAACATATCAAAAATCTCAATCGCTGTGTTTTCCGGGTAGGTTTTATAATCTATATTTAAAATATCTTCAACAGGATTCGGATATATATTTATTTCATTAAAATTGTTTTGTGCAATGCCAGTAATGTCGTTGGAGAGTATTACCATATTCGACCAGGCTTCTATAGCTGAAAAATCGTTGTATTTCATCCTAATTCGGAATGCATAAGACGATTCCATGTCGTTTTCTGTTTGAAAGGTGGAATCGTTGGTTGGTTCGGCCAGCGTTTCCCAATTATTTCTGCCTCTTTTTATCTGCAGTTCAAAACCATTGAAAAGAATATTTTCTGGAGTATCCCATTTCATAAGGAAACTTTCTTCTTGCATGTCAACACTTAAGTCGGGAGTAGGCACAATATTAAAAACTCCTCCGTCTATCGACGAATAGCCACCTGCATTAAAGTTGTCATGTATTTTGTACCATCCGCTTGAAGTTCCCCACCAACCCATGTTTAAATGGTAATATTTTTGTCCTGATTCGATAATTTTCCATCCATCGCAAACAATAGAATGGGCATAACCATTGCCCGAAACGGCTAAAATAACCGGACTGTTTTTTACAACCATCGAATCTATTCTGTCGAAAAATGTGGAGGAGGAATTAGATTGATATTCTCCATAATGTTTAAAATATTTATTCAAAACATTGGGGATTTTATTGATATTAGAGGTAGAGCCACCGTTTTCAAAGTCCATTTCTAAAGCAACAGCTGCATGGTAACTTAAAGTTCCTAAAGCTTGACGTTGTGTTATATTTGTACTTTTATAGTCGTATTCATATTTTATATTGTCCCACTCGTAATACACTTTCTCAAAATTGGCACTGTGTTCACCTCTTAGCGACCCAATGTTGTCAGTATAAGTTTTTTGCCCAGATCCGTGTATCGGCCACTGTGAATAATTTAATAAAGTAGTAAGGCTTATGGCAACGCACCCAACTGCTACATTGGTTGGGGTATATAAATTGGTAACATTAATAATGCCTCCAGATTGGTTATGACAATTTGTTTGCCCAAACATCGATTGTACTATTGGATCATGAGTTTCCGAAATCACTCCTTTTTTAAGGTTGGACACTACATTGGTTTTGGTAACTCCACTGTAAAATGATTTTAAAAATTTCTTTTGCGTTTCAATGTCAGCTTTATCAATACCGTTTTTGAAAGAGAAAGCCAAAACATTTTGGGGTTGATTGTGCTTTATGGTAACAAAAAGGTTATTGTTGAAATAAATTGCGAAAAGAGTGTCAGTATCTTCGATGATATATTCAGTGGTTATTGACGAAAAATCGATTTTTTCACCGCTTCTCTTTTCAATAAACCCATAAATTGTTTTATCGATTTTCGAGTTGTTTTGATTTACAACAAAACCATCAATCAATAAAAATATAAAAAAAGGAAATAGTATAAACCTGAGCATAAAAAAGTCTTTCAGTCAAAAGTAAAATAAAGTCTGCACAAAATTTTGTACAGACTTTATATAATTTATCGGGCAATAATAAATCGTTTATTTAAACGATTTTTGTTGGTGCTAACTGTTATAGAATACACTCCATTAGGAATATTTGAAACATCAATATTCTTTGAATAAATACCAGGAGTGGTGCTTATTGATTTGGTGTACATGTTTTTACCTAAAATATCAGATATCTGAATTGTTGCTGACTCTGATTTATCGGATGAAAAGTTTAAGGTTACCTGATCGGTCGCAGGGTTTGGGTAAACTTTAATAGAATAATCGTTTATTTGATTTGTTGCAGCATCAGTATGGAAATCACCAAAATGATCGAGTACCTCTTTAACAAGCAGGTTAATATTATCCTGCGTATCGAATGTAGATATATCGAAAGATGAAGTTATAAATTGTGCATTTCCATTTTTATTGTATACCATAGAGTAATACAGAGAAAAATCATATGTTTCAGGTCCCATATAATAAAGCGGAGTTGCATTCTCAGTCACGTCCAAAACATCAACATATTGCATTGATGAATATATCGACATTATCGGATCAATTGTAGTTATTTCATTTTTTTCTGTGACATCAAACTGCTCAACACCATCGTAACTACCTGATGTTTCGTTTATATGCGTTTGGGCTACAAAACTTGATATTCCAAGATAATCGTAAACAAAGTCGCCTGCCGCATAAGGTGCTATTATAGAATCACCTTCTACATTTTTTGAGGTATAATTCGATCCCCATACGTCGTAGAACATATCACGGCCCTGTACCCAAACAATTCCGCCATTATCAGCATATTGCTTTAATGACTCATTACACTGAATATTATCAGGATCTGACACATCCCAGAATTTAAGATTTACACCATCACGACCGTTATACCATACCACAAAACTAAAGTTTTTTAAATAGTTAAAATCCGGAACTTTACCTTCTATCGCAGTATCAAATAATTTATAGTTGTATTCGCCGGCAATCAACGCATCTTCTATAGCTACGTATTTGATAAGATCTCTGGCATCACCATTAACAAGCAAAATTTTATTGCCGTCGCCTAAACTCTGACCAGAGATAGACACTTCTGCTTCATCTACTATTTCTGTTCCATCGTTGGCAGTTGCCATTACTGTTACTGTGCCATTTCCATTGTCTAACCCCGATGAGCTAAGCAACCCGTTTTGAGTAATTGATGCAGCCACCGATCCTTCAGCTATCGACCATGTTACGGTTTTGTTAGTGGCGTCTTCAGGTAGTACGGCAGTAGCCAATTGTAATGTTCCGTTATTTTCGGTAATTGTAAAATTAGTGCCACTAGTAATTTCAATTGAAGTTACATTCGTGCTTGTTCCTGATGAGAATTGGTTGAAATAATCTAAAATCTCAGTAGTTACTTCTACTCCTAAATCATAGGTTTTAAAACCATCCCATCGAATAAAGGCTGAAAGTATTTTTGCATCACCTTTTTCATTATATACCATGCATGATTTACTTGCAAAATCATAATCAGCAGGGCCCATGTCATAAATACTTTTTGCACTTTCAGTTGGGATAATTGCATCAGCTCCCCACATAGTGGACCACCGCCACTCAACAGTGTCAACTGAACAAATGCCGTTACTTTCTACCGCAATCATCATCGGAACTCCATCGTAAGGATCATTATCGTCATCGTAATGAGACTGAGCTAAATAATTTTTAACCCCCAGGTAATCATAACAAAAATCACCTACATTAAATGTGTCAGGTGCAGAACCAAAACCATCATACATAAAATCAATTCCTTCTACCCACAGCATTCCGCCATTGTCAAGATAGTCCTTAATTCCATCGTTAGGTAATTCTCCTTCAAAAAAATTGGTTGAACCATCTTTCCCCGTTGTCCATAAAACTAATTCGTATGGTGTTAACACGTCAACATTTGGAGCGCCGTTAGCAGCGGCGTCATAATCTACAAAACTGTACCCGGCAGCCGTAATCGCGTGGCGGATTGAATCTGTCATTACCGGAGTATTGTTATTGTCGTGCACCAAAAGAATACGTAAGTCTTTTTCTGCTGATGCCATTCCAACAAACATTACACTCATAAAAATAATAGTAAAAATCTTTCTCATACTTTTTGTTTTTTTATTAATATATTAGTGAATAGTTCTCTTTTTGCAGCCCTTATTCAGTTGCAAAGTTGTACTGAATTTTGTTCCATTATAAAATAGATGCAAAAATCTGCTTTTTACCCCTAGTTCGAATTCATCTTTTTTGTTTGGGAGAACAAAAGTGTTTGAATAAAATTTTTCCAATTATTTTGAGAACTGTGTTTATCACGAAATACGTATCTTAATATTTTTGTTAATTTTTGAAGGACTGGATAAGTACGGCAATAAACACTGCCAAAAGAGTGAGATTTATTTTTTCTTGTTTAGAAAACACACCAATTCGTATTATATTCATTACCAATTTGTCATTTTAAGATTATGCTCAAAACCACAATTATTTTCGTAAATTGGAAGTCGAAAAAAATATATATAATTGAAGAATAGTTTG
>CAYZBC010000147.1:0-12138 GCA_964476535.1 uncultured Maribellus sp. | reverse complement strand
TGGAATGAGGGCTATTTATTAAAAGTCTTAAATATAAAAGTATGAGTTTGCCCTGCTTATACACCCAACCCTGTGTTATTGAACGGAAAAATATATTTTCTTCGTGCAAACAATGGATATTTAACCTGCCTCGATGCAAAAGACGGAAAAGAGTATTATGCGAATCAGAAACTGGAAGGAATTAGCACCATCTTTTCTTCGCCAACCACGGTGAAAGACCGTTTGTACATTGCAGCAAAAGATATTGTTCTTATAATTAAGGCTGGTGAAACATTTGAAGTTTTGGAATCGATTGAGTTAGATGACAATTTTCACTCTTCACCGGTAATTGTGGGTAACAAACTTATTCTAAAAGGATTTAATTCGTTGTATTGTTTCGAAGAAGAATAGGATTTTTTGAAATTAACAAAAGTGGCCACTAACTAAAATTCAGGTGACCACTTTTTTTTGAACTTACAAATTCTACATTTTCGTAAAACATACTTGCATAATCAATCAATAAAATTAGTTTTACAACAGATATTGAATTGTGGAATATTTACCATTTAGATTCGTTTCACTTTAAAATTACATTATGGAAGTAAAACCACGTTTTACAAAAGCAGAAGAATTAGCCAATGCTATATCGCATGGAATTGGTCTGATTTTATCTATTGTTGCCACTTCAGTAATCGTGATTTTTGCCGTTGCAAAAGGAGATATTTGGCTGATTGTTAGCACCGCTATTTTTGGCACAACGCTTGTTCTGCTATACTTTTCATCAACAATGAACCACTCGCTTGCACAAGGAAAAGCGAAAGATTTTTTTCATAATTTCGATCAGATTGCTATTTATCTTCTCATTGCCGGAACTTATACACCAATGGCATTATCGGTAATCAGGCACGATTGGGGCTGGACTATGTTTGGTATTGAATGGGGACTTGCCATTTCAGGACTGCTAATAAAAGCTTTCATGCCCAATAAATTTGAACGGGGAGTAAATCTATTTGTAATAATCTCTTACGTTATAATGGGATGGTTACTGTTATTTTTTCTAATTCCATTGTTTAATAATTTATCGACAGCTAGCTTGGTACTGCTTCTTGTGGGTGGATTATTCTATACTTTGGGAATAATCTTTTTCAAAATGGAAAAGCTTAAATTCTCGCACCTTATTTGGCATTTAATGGTAATTGCTGGCAGCGTTTGCCATTGGTTCACTATTTTCTTTTTTGTGTTGGATGGGAAATAAAACAATATATCTATCATCCAATACTTCCAAATAATCTTTTGAATGTTCGCGAAACGGTTTGTTTGATCCAACACAATACACTCTATTTCTACACTATTTTGGCGTTATCACCTTACAAAAAAACCCAATTTTAGACTGACGCAAAAACATTAGTTCAATTTTCACCAAATTCTGCGATTATTCGAAGAAAATATCAAAAAGGAAGGAATGAATAATTCCTGATATAATTTATAATAATAACGAAGGAGTTTTGTCCAATACAAGAAGCATGACCAATTACAGAACCCTATTTCCCAAAAACATAAATAATAGAAAGTTACTGTTGTTGGTCTAAATCGTTCCATTCAATTAAATGAAACGAAAGGTTAAATGTACCTTTTACTTTTTCGTGGTTAATAAAATACCAGATTACATCGGTTCGCCAATAATTTTTTACGCTGTAAAACCGATCTCCATAATTAAAACGGTGACCGGCACCTGAATTCAGAACCGATTTTACTCCAAGATTTTTGTATTTTCCCGAAGCTTCGGCAAAAAAACTAGTGGCATTAATGTAGCCGCCGGTTACACTTCTTTCGCGGAATGAAGAACCTAAAATTCCGGCTTTGACCGATCCGGTCAGTTTTAAGTCTTCAGAAGTTCTTATTCCCCCCTGAAAAGCAAAACCCATATAATCTTTAATGTGGTCGCCGGGAATATCGATTGCAGGACCTGCATCGTGGAACATCAACAGATAATTTTGAATAAAAAAATTCTTGTGGCCTATTTCCCCTGATAATCCTGCCATAAAATTTTCTCGTTTTGTGTCTGTTTGCCTGCTCACCCAGTCAACAAAACCATTTTGATGACCCCAATCCCATTTTACCTCACCGAACATTCCTTCAATGTTTGGGCGGTAATACAATAAGGTATCGGTTAACATCGCTAACGGAAAATCAATTTTACCACGCCGTGGAAACGAACCAAAAACAAACTCAGTTTGCTTGTCGTTAAATTGATAGTACAAGGTAAGTTTTGGTTGGTGAAAATCAATGTCGCCACCGAATTCGTATAATTGACTTAATCCACCGCGTAATCGGTGACCATCCATTTCAACACCCAATTCAAATGCACCCCGCGTTCCCAAGATGGTTTGCGGCATTGCAAAATTGCTGAAAAATTCACGGTTGTCACCAATTCCTTCAAACAAAACCTGGTATTCAAAATTTTGCGATTTTCCCATAAAAGAGAATAATACAAAGGATATAAAAAATAATTTCTTCATTTTTTTTACGTTTCAGGAACGAAAGTAATAAATCATAAAACATAAACATTCAAAATCAACTAATTTGGGGAATATTGTTTTTGTATTCATGATGTGGAGGAAAATGTACACTGTTTTTTCAGCATTTTCAATTTCCGGCACTCCGAGTGTTCACCTAATTTTTATTACTCAAATTTCAAAGTCCAACAATCTATTTAAAGAAGTTGAAATTTATCAGCAAGAGTTGAATAAGAAATGTATATTTTTAAGCGATTTAAAAAGAATTGATGATAAACGAAAAATTACTCCACCCGGAAAGTATTGTAATTATTGGAGCTTCGAACAATATTTCGAAGCCGGGTGGAAAGATTGTAAAAAATCTAATCGATAATAAGTTTCAGGGGAATTTATTTGCGGTAAATCCAAAAGAAAACACTATTCAGGGAATTATTTCTTTCAAAAATGTGGAAGATTTGCCAGAGGTTGATTTGGCTGTTTTGGCTATTCCTGCACAATTTTGTTTACACGCCGTTACCGTTCTGGCTGAACAAAAAAACACAAAAGCGTTTATTATTATTTCAGCTGGTTTTGGCGAATTAAACAAAGAAGGAAAACAACTGGCTACCGAGATTGCAGATGTGGTTTCGAAAAACACAGCTTGTTTAATCGGGCCAAATTGTATCGGTGTGATGACGCCTTCGCACACAAGTGTATTTACCACTCCCATTCCTAAATTAACGCCTGATGGGTGCGATTTTATTTCGGGTTCCGGTGCAACAGCCGTTTTTATTATTGAGTCGGGAATTCCAAAAGGATTACGTTTTGCCAATGTTTTTTCGGTAGGTAATAGTGCGCAAACAGGCGTTGAAGATGTTTTAGCATACCTCGACGAAAACTACATTCCGGGAGTCAGTCCAAAAGTAAAACTACTTTACATCGAAAATATTAATAATCCCGACAAACTACTTTTACACGCCACTTCGCTTATTAATAAAGGGTGCAAAATTGCTGCAATAAAAGCAGGAAATTCTTCGGCAGGAAGTCGGGCAGCTTCGTCGCATACGGGAGCGTTAATCAGTTCCGATGCTGCCGTGGAAGCTCTGTTTAGAAAGGCGGGCATTGTTCGTTGTTACGGTCGTGAAGAATTAACAACCGTTGCCACCATTTTTATGAGCAAGGAGTTAAAAGGCAGAAAACTGGCCATTATTACACATGCCGGAGGCCCAGGTGTTATGCTCACCGATGCACTGGAAAATGGAGGTTTGAAAATTCCACAGATTGAAGAATCACCTGCAAAAACAGCGCTTAAAGAAAAACTGTTTGTGGGCTCTTCCGTCGAAAATCCCATTGATTTTCTGGCAACGGGAACGGCAGAACAGTTGGGCGAAATTATTGATGCCTGCGAAAATGAATTTGATGTGGACGGGATGGCAGTAATTTTTGGTAGTCCGGGCCTCTCGCCTATTCGAGACGTATATCAAATTTTGCATGAAAAAATGCAAATTTGCCAGAAACCAATTTATCCAATTTTACCTTCACTTATTAACGTGCAAGAGGATGTGTCAGATTTTCTGTCGCAGGGAAATGTGAATTTTCCAGATGAAGTTCTGCTTGGTCGTGCACTTACAAAAGTGATGAATACGCCAAAAGCTTCGATAAACGAAGTTTTTTTGGAAGGAATAAATGTTGAGCAAATCAGGCAGATAATAGAAAAAGCTCAGGATGGTTATCAATCGCCGGAAGTAATTCATCAATTGTTAGATGCTGCCGGAATTCCACGGGTTAAGGAGATTGTTGCAACTTCGGAAAGTCAGGCGGTTTTAGCTGCCATGAATATTGGTTTCCCGTTGGTAATGAAAGTAATTGGCCCAATTCATAAAACCGATGTTGGCGGGGTTGTTTTGAATATTCGGAATTTGGGTGATGTTAGAAAAGAATTTCATCATTTAAATGAAATAAAAGATGCAACCGGCGTTTTACTTGCCCAAATGGCTGCGGGAACCGAACTATTTTTAGGAGCTACTTACGAGCAGACTTTTGGGCACATTGTACTCTGTGGCATGGGGGGTATTTTTGTGGAAGTGTTAAAAGACATTGCTTCCGGTTTGGCACCACTTTCGCATAAAGAAGCACTTTCGATGATTACAAATCTAAAGTCATTTAGAATATTACAAGGTTACCGAAAACAAAAAGGAGTAAACATTAAAAAATTTGCTGATATTACAGTTCGGCTTTCAAGTTTACTGCGTTTTGCCTCCGAAATAAAAGAGATCGATATTAATCCACTTTTAGGAAATGGAGACGAAATTTTGGCTGTGGATGCAAGGATTAGGATTGAAAAGTAAACAATTTTCAGTCATAGCAATAGTTTTATTCAGCGGTTAATTTTAAAGTTAACCCGCTGAATGTGTGTTATTAATTGATAAAGTTCCTTTTGAATTTCTTACCCAATGCCGAATGACTTTTTAATGACCAATGACAATTTTTATTATGAGCAACGAACAAAATAAATTCTATACTTCCATTTCAAAATACTATTCCGAGATATTTCCATATAATCCCATGCAGTTGCAGTTTGTTAAAAACAACATTGGCAGTTTAAGCGAAAAGCAAATTTTAGACATCGGTTGTGCAACTGGTGAATTGGCATTTAATCTGGCAAAAGAAGGTGCAAAAGTTACAGGTATCGATTTAAACGAAGATTTATTAAAACAGGCAATAAATACGAATAAACATTCAAACCTTCAGTTTCAAACCGGAAATATGGTGGATTTGGAAACCGATTTTCAAGCGCAACAATTCGATGCAGTCCTCTGTTTTGGAAATACCCTGGTTCATTTGCCAACTGTGGAATTAATTCAACAAATGATAAAAGGAGTAAAGTCGGTATTAAAACCTGGAGGACTGTTTCTAATGCAGATTCTCAATTACGATTACATTTTGAAAAAACAATTATCAGAACTTCCATTAATTGAAACTGAAAATATCAGATTTATTCGGAATTATAAATTTAATGTTAACAGCCCAATATTACATTTTCAAACCAATTTACACATTAAAAAAGATAAACTAATTGTGTCGAACGAAACTTCACTTTTAGCATTACAAAGCTCTGCATTGACTTCTCTGGTTAAGAAATCGGGGTTTAAGAAAATCGAATTGTATTCCAATTTTAAACAATCTCCTTTTGGTGGATCACATATTCCACTAATTTTAAAAGCAACAATTATATAAACTGATTCTGAATAAAATCAGAACTGTCATTTTTAATTGTTGCTTGTTTCTATTTTCATATTTTTGTTGCCGTCGTAAAAAAAAATCAATTATGCCAAAGCACTTATTTTTAGGAGTTGAAGCCATTGGACAAGGTTCCATAGATGGCGGAATATCGGGCGTTTACGCTTACCCCGGAACTCCATCAACCGAAATAACCGAATTTATTCAGGAAAACGAATTAGCCACTGAGAAAGGTATTCGCAGCAAATGGTCGTCGAACGAAAAAACAGCGTACGAAGCTGCGTTGGGAATGTCGTATGCAGGTAAGCGAACCATGGTGTGTATGAAACACGTGGGTTTAAATGTGGCTGCCGATGCGTTTGTAAATTCAGCAATTACAGGAGTTAACGGCGGGATGGTAGTAACCGTTGCCGACGACCCATCGATGCACTCCTCGCAAAACGAGCAAGATTCAAGGTTCTATGCAAAGTTTGCCATGATTCCGGTTTTGGAACCATCGAATCAGCAGGAAGCATACGATATGGCTCGCGAAGGTTTTCAGGTTTCGGAAGAAGCCGGTGTTCCTGTAATGTTGCGTATTACAACCCGTTTGGCACATTCGCGTGCAGGAGTTGAACGCAGTGAAGTAATTCAGCAAAATGAATTGGAATTACCTGGCGATCCAAGTCAGTTTGTGCTTTTACCGGCCAATGCACGGAGACGATACAAAGGATTGTTGAACAAACAACAACAATTTGAAGAACTTTCGGAGAATTCAAAATATAATTTATTCAAAAAAGGTTCAGATAAAAAACTGGGAATAATTGCTTGCGGAATTGCTTACAATTATTTAAAAGAGAATTTTGGTGGAGAGGAGTGTCCACATTCAATATTGAAAATTTCTCAATACCCACTTCCTCAAAAAATGTTGGCCGAATTGGAATCAAGTTGCGACGAAGTTTTGGTTTTGGAAGATGGTTATCCGGTTGTTGAAGAGGCAATAAAAGGGATATTCAAAAAAGATATTAAGGTTAGCGGCAGATTAAGTGGAGCGCTTCCTCGCGATGGTGAATTAAATGCAGACATTGTTGCAATCGCATTGGGCAAAATAGTTATTGAAGGAGAAGCTATTCCAGAAGTGGTTGTGAATCGTCCGCCGGCTTTGTGTCAGGGGTGCGGACACATGGATATGTACGAAGCATTAAACGTTGCTGTAAATACTTATTCTAAAGGACGTGTTTTTTCTGATATTGGATGTTACACACTCGGCGCACTTCCTCCATACAAAAGTATTTATTCTTGCGTTGACATGGGAGCTTCAATTACAATGGCAAAAGGTGCTTCCGATGCAGGATTGATACCAGCAATTGCTGTTATTGGCGATTCAACATTTACACACTCCGGAATAACCGGATTATTGGATGCGGTTAATGATAAATCAAATATTTTGATTGTTATTTCCGATAACGAATCGGTTTCAATGACCGGAGGACAAGAATCTTCTGCACTGGGTAAAATCGAGTCGATTTGTAAAGGTGTTGGAGTTGATCCAAATCACATCAGACTTCTAGTCCCCTTAAAAAAGTACCATGATATGATGGTGCAAACTTTTAACGAAGAATTAGCTTACGACGGAGTTTCTGTTGTTGTTTTCAGGCGGGAATGTATTCAGGCAGCAGCCAAAAGAATTCGTAATCAGAAGAGAATTAAAGATAATCCTAAAAAAATGTACATATAATGAAAACTGATATAATATTAGCAGGGGTTGGTGGACAAGGAATTTTGTCGATTGCCTCTATTTTAGGCGAAGCAGCTTTGCGCGAAAACCTATTTTTGAAACAAGCTGAGACACATGGTATGAGTCAACGTGGCGGCGAGGTGGTTTCGCATGTACGTATTTCTGATCAGGAAATTTCATCTGATTTAATCCCTTCAGGTTCAGCAGAAATTATCCTGTCGGTGGAACCAATGGAAGCCTTGCGTTATTTGCCTTTTCTTTCTAAAACAGGATATTTGGTAACCAACACAACTCCGTTCGAGAATATCGGAAACTACCCGGATGTAGAAAAAATTCTGGAGGAAATAAAAAAACAACCACTCTTTATCGCAATAGATGCAGATGCGATTGCAAAAGAAATTGGAAACCGACGAGCTTCGAATATGGTAATGCTTGGCGCAGCTATGCCATTTATACAAATTGCCCCGGAAAAAATTGAAGCAGGAATTGAACGTGTTTTCAAGAAAAAAGGAGAGGATATTGTAAATATAAACCGTAAAGCTTTTAGAGCTGGAATGCAATTCGCACTGGATAATAAATAGGTTTTAGGTTACAGGTTTCAAAATAATATCTGGAACTTGTAACTTGCAAACTTTTTTAACACTACCCTAACCAGTAATTTGAAATTAAAATAAATAAGCATTGGTTTGTAATAATTTGTAACTTGAAAGTTGTTTTTACTTTTATATTTTTTAGTTTTGTTGGCTTATTCCATATTATATTAATTACCATAATTTATTATATTTCGTATATTTTAACCGGGGTGCTAACTCTTTCATCTCTTGCAGCAAATGTATTCTGCAAAAATATCAACATTCAATTTTATAACATGAAAACTTTATTTTCATTACTACTGGTCATGCTAACTCTAACTGTTTCTTCTCAAAAGAAAAAAGAAGATGATGCGAATCCAGGAAAACCAACGATACAAATCTATGGATTTGTTAGAAATGAGTTTTATTACGATTCATACAAAGGATTAAATGCGGCAATGGACAATTTTTACCTGGTTCCTTTGTATAAAGGGAAAGATGCAAATGACGCTCCCATTAACCAACAAAGTATCGCCAATTATACTGCAATGGCTACGCGATTTGGAATGAATATTAAAGGCCCTGAAGTATTGGGCGCAAAATCTTCGGCCAATTTTGAAACCGATTTTGCGGGAATTGTGTCTGAATATCCGGAGGTGCTTCGTTTGCGCAAAGCTTATGTGAAATTTAATTGGGAAAAGTCTTCTCTTTTACTGGGGCAAACCTGGCATCCGTTATGGAATGGTAGCGGTGCATTTTTTCCAAAAGTGGGTGGGTTAAATACCGGTAGTCCTTTTAATCCATTTAACAGATCTCCCCAAGTCGATTTCGACTATAATTTTGGAAAAATAACCTTGTCGGCAACTGCGCTTTACGAACAGCACTATTGTTCAAAAGGATTTTATGACACGCCCAACACAAACAGTAAAAACCTGGCGAAACGAAATGCTGTAATTCCAGAAATGGTATTAGGACTTTACTATAATTCAAATGGTTTTAGTACTGGTGTAGCCGGACAATTTAATGCTATTAAACCGATTGATTTTACAGACCAAAACTTTGTTACAAACGAGCTAAACACCAGTTTGATTGGAATGGGATATATCGGTTACAAAAAAGACAAACTATATATTTTGGCGAAAGGTATTGTTGGTCAGAACATGGTTAATTTAAGTATGTTCGGAGGATATGGTGTAAAAGATTACAATACTTCTACCGGTGAAATGACCTATACGAACTACAACAATTACACTGCTTTGTTTAATATTGTTTACGGAAAAGAAGTTCAGATTGGTTTGTTTACCGGAATTTCGGGAAATATGGGAACATCTGATGAATTATATAATTTCGAAGGTAGTGGTGCCAGGATTGCGGGTATGTTAACAAGTATTAAAACTGCTTATCGGATTTCTCCGCATATTTCCTACAACATTAAAAATCTAAATTTTGTAGCTGAATACGAAATGACGACGGCAGATTATGGAAGTGGTAATTTCAATTTTTCAGATGGTTTGTTCGACGACAAAGTGAGTGCAACAAATAACAGGCTGCTATTAATGGTGATGTATCATTTTTAAGGTATTGAAAAAATGTATTGGCAAAAAGAAATAGAGACTTTCGGTAAAAGTGATCTGGAAAAACTTCAGGTTGAACGATTGAACCGTACCATTGCGTATGCAATTCAATCATCATTTTATGGTGAATTATATAGTCGAAAAGGGATTTCGCCTGGTTCAATAAAAAATATTACTCAAATTCAGGATTTACCGTTTACCACAAAACAGGATTTGCGCAATAATTTTCCTTATGGATTTTTATCACTTCCTAAAAAGGAAGTAATCCGGCTGCACAGTTCAAGCGGAACAACCGGGAATCCAACGGTAATTTTTCATAATCGGCACGACATAAAATCGTGGGCAAATTTAATGGCTCGCTCGCTGTATTGTGCCGGTATTAGAGACACCGATGTATTTCAGAATATTTGCGGCTACGGACTTTTTACCGGTGGTTTAGGATTTCAATATGGAATTGAAACTTTGGGTTGTTTGAGTATTCCTGCCGGTGCGGGAAATAGTATGCGCCAGATTAAATTGATGCAGGACTACGGAACTACCGTTGCACATGCCATCCCCAGTTATTTGGGACGGCTGTATGAAGTTTTTGAATCGCTGGGATTAGACCCCAAAAAAGATACACAACTAAAAACCTTAGTGATTGGTGCAGAACCACACACCGAAGAACAACGTGGCAGAATTGAGGAAATGTTTGGCGTAAAAGCTTTCAACTCATTTGGACTTTCAGAGATGAATGGTCCCGGAGTAGCATTTGAATGTACACATCAAAATGGACTGCACATTTGGGAAGACGCTTATTATGTTGAAATTGTAGATCCGGATACTTTGCAACCGGTTGCAGATGGTGAGTATGGCGAGCTAGTAATGACTACTTTGGATCGCCAGGCAATGCCACTTATTAGATATCGTACGCGAGATATTACACGAATTATTCCCGAAGAATGTGAATGCGGTAGAGTGCATCGAAGAATCGACCGAATTACGGGTCGTTCCGACGATATGTTTATTATAAAAGGTTGTAATGTGTTTCCAATGCAAATTGAGGGTGTTCTGTTGAAAATTCCTGAAGTAGGTTCTGATTATATGATTTCGTTGGAAACCATTAACGGCTCGAACGAAATGGTGGTTGAAGTGGAAGTAAAAAAGGAGTGGTTTAGAGGAGATATCCGAAAGTTAGATGGCTTAACCAAACAAATCACTGCACAAATTCGTGATGAAGTTCTTGCAAAACCAATTGTAAAATTGGTTGAGTTTGGTTCAATTCCAAAATCGGAAGGGAAAGCAGTACGAGTAACTGATAATCGATTAAACGGGATAACGATTTAAAAATTAATATTAACAAATAGTAATTAAACAGGAAGATAAATATTGCATTTTGTTTTTGTGATAAAATTTTCGGCTTCGGTCTTCACTCTTCCTTTAATTCTTAAAAACATGGCATACTTAGTTTCTATTTTTCTTGAGAATAAAATAGGTCATTTTGAACGGATTACAAATATTCTTAAAGATTGCAAAATTAATATTCGTTCGATGACAATAACTGACACAGCCAATGGTTGGGGAATTCTCAATTTGTTGGTTAACAATCCTGAAAAAGCCCACAAGAAACTTTCGGAGAAGGGTGTTTCTGTAGCGCTTCGCAAAGTAATTGCTCTCGAAATGAAAGATGAAACAGGCGGGCTTGACGACTTGTTAATGCAGGTAGCAAAGGCTAAGGTAAATTTCAACAATGCCTCCGGTAGAATAATTGAAGCAACCAAAACAGCCATTCTTATTTTAGATGTTCCTGATTTTGAGGATTCGATAAGGAAACTGGAAGAAAACCGAATTCAAATATTAGACGATAATAAAGTTTACGGAAACGAATAAAACTAAATATTATGCTTGGAATAGACGACCCGGGGATTTACATGGGATACATTTTAGCAATTCTCAGTTTAATTGCCTGTATTATTTACGGATTGATGAACTGGAACAAAGGAATGGAAACAGATATTGATGAAATCCAGAAAGACCTGGAATGGGAAGATAAAGATAAACAAACGAAAAGTGAAATTTAAACCTGTTCGAAGTCGGGGAACCTCAAAAAATACGGTTCGACTGCTTTCGGAAATTATAAACTAAACGTATGAATACATTTACTTTAGGAATAGTCGTTATTATCTACCTTTTGGTAATTGCCTATCTCGGTTACAGAGGTTACAAAGAAACCAAAACAGCAAAAGATTATTTATTAGCTGGTCGCGATATTCATCCGTTTGTAATGGCTATGTCTTACGGTGCAACGTTTATTTCTACTTCGGCAATTATAGGTTTTGGTGGTATTGCAGGAGTGTATGGAATGGGACTTATCTGGTTAACTTTTCTGAATATTTTAGTAGGTGTTCTTATCGCATTTGTATTTTTCGGACGTGTAACTAGAAAAATGGGGCACAACCTCGATGCTCATACTTTTCCTGAATTTTTAGGAAACCGTTTTCAATCAAAGAAAATACAAATTATTAGCGGTGCAGTAATTTTTATTTCCATGCCACTCTACGCAGCAGTTGTATTAATCGGAG
>CAYZBC010000146.1:0-12162 GCA_964476535.1 uncultured Maribellus sp. | reverse complement strand
TTCTCTTTCCATTTAACCAATTCCTCTATGATGTTACGTTTAAACATTTATGTATCTTGTATTAAAGTGAGGGTTAAATATATAAATAAATGTATTAAAGTAAGGGCAGAATTCATTAAAATATGTATTAAAGTAGGGGTAATCATTTTCAGAACTTGTAGTAAAGTAAGGGGTAATACTTTTTTTGTTTCTTTAATTTTACGGAATTACTCTAAAATTATTTTTTTATTCTCCTTTAATATCTTCTCCATCTTGGTACGTACTTCCTTTAGATTAATTAGGACTTCAATGGTATAGGACTGAACCTGCCTCTCTGAGAGCATTTAATGCTATTTTTAGAGTGGCATTTATTTCGTGTTCTTTCTGTCATATTTCATGCGTTTTTGCGAAATATCGTGCGAAACGATATGGGGCGGGCTTGGCGTACTTTCGTATTAAAAAACTACGTTTTTTAAAATTTCCTTTCTTTTTTATTGAATTTCAGTGAGTTAGCAAATCTTTGTTAAGAAAACGAGAAAAGTTGAAAAGCCACTTTTTTCAGCGCCGGAAAAAGTGGACAAAAAAGGCGACAACAATTAAATTCTCAATAAAATTACTCCTCGTGGCTCTGCCTCGGGATTTCAATATTCTTCCGTCCGTTGACGGAGAGATATCTTCCGTCAATTGACGAAGGACAGTGGGATGAATTGAATCATGCGTTTTAGGATCTTGCTGCGAACCTGAAGCTATTTGCAAATGCTGTAATTAAAGTTGTCTAAGTACTCCCATAAGTTTTGGCGGTAGCGTCTGGAGTATTTTATTGTTTGTTGATTGCTTTGGAATTGTATAGTAACTGGAGAAATAAACTTCAGGAAAGAAATAAAGATAAGTCCCGGGTTACCCGGGATTTTTTTCATCATAAAATTTGTGACCATTATTAATAAAATTAGTAAACTCGTTCATAACATGAGGTGTGTAATTTGAGAAAATGGCAACCACCTGTCTAAGATTACATCCCCCTAAACATTAATAAAACTTTCAAATACCATAATGATTTTCAAATTATATTTTTAAGTTTCGAAAAAACAAACTAATTTACATAAAAATATTCACTAAATTCGTTTTTCTTATTTAAAACTTGACTTGACAGAAACTAAAAACATACTACTTTTAGAACAACTTAAGGATGGTGACATGCTGGCTTTTGATGTCATTTATAAACAGTATAGCTCAAGATTATACGGGTTTGTTTTACAACTTATTAAGCAAGAATCAGATGCAGAAGAAATTGTACAGGAGGTTTTTGTTAAAATATGGGAATCACGTAAAGACATCAATGCTTATTCCTCTTTTGATTCATACCTTTTCACAATTGCATATAATAATACTATCAGCCTCTTACGCAAACGTGTTAGCGAAAAAAAGTATTTGGAGTACTTAAAATCTATTCAACAAGTTTCTGGTTCTGTTGACATTATTGAGGAGATTCATTTTAAAGATGTAAAAAGTAATTTCGAAAAATTGGTCAATCAATTAACTTCAAGACAAAAAGAAGTTTACAACTTGAGCAGAGAAGAAGGATTGACACACAAAGAGATCGCAAAAAAACTGGGTATTTCACAAAATACAGTTGAAATCCACATATCCAATGCACTTAAATTCATAAAAAAAAATATGGATAAGTCACTTTTTATCAATACTTTATTTATTCTCATTAAGGTTTAATACCTCGAGGCTTGCCTCGGGATCCAAAAATATTTTCTTCAATGCCTCGTGGGCTTGCCCCGAGGATTATTTACTTCACTTTTTATCAGATAAAAAAAAAGAAGTTTTTTTTATAGTGGTGTTTTAAAAGTTATGCGTATACCTATTGAATTAGAAAGTATACAAGTTTTTTTCATAAATTTAGTTTGGTTAGATTAATGTGTCTCTCCAATATTATTTTGGAGAGGCATCTTTTTTTAAAAATTATGACAAAAGAATTATTAAATAAGTTTATAACTAATCAGTGTTCTACTGATGAATTAAAAATTGTTGTCCAATGGATTCAATCCGAGGCACCAAATATTGAAGGAAAAAGATGGAGCCTTCAGGAATGGAAAAAATACGCGAGAGAAGAACACATTACGGATAGTGATAAATTCAATTCACTACTCGATAAAATTCATCATAGAATTAATACGAATAAGTCTGTTAAACGAAATGGGAATTCACGTAGAACTATTTTGATTACCTGGATTACACGTTCTGCGGCTATTTTATTATTGCCCGTATTACTATTTCTGTCCTATGTACTTTCAAATCCCTTTCATTTTGAAAATACATTTTCTCAAATGCAAATCGATACTGTTGAAGTAATTGCACCAATTGGTTCTAAAACAAATGTGCAATTGGAAGATGGAACTATGGTTTTCTTAAATCACGGAAGTAAACTGAAATATCCACAAAAATTTATTGGGAAATCAAGAGAAATTCAATTAATCGGCGAGGGCTATTTTGATGTTGCTCACAACCCCGATAAACCATTTATTGTACACGTCAATAATATACGGGTGAAAGCATTGGGCACCTCTTTTAATGTGATGGCTTATCCCGATGAACCCGTTATTGAAACAACTCTTGTAAAAGGGATAGTAATTCTTGAACAGGAAAAGGCAAAGGATAAAATTGTACAATTGGGAGAAATGAAACCCGGGCAAAATATTAGTATCAATTTAAATACCCATAAATTTAAAAGTAGGTATGGCGAGGTTGAAAAATACATTTCGTGGAAAGAGGGCAAACTGATTTTTAAAAATGAATCAATAAGTCAAATTTCAAGGCGCTTAAGTCGCTGGTACAATGTAGATATAGAATTCTCAGATAACATTGTTAAAGAATATACGTATACCGCAACATTTGTTGACGAAACCATTTATCAAATATTGGATCTTATGGCTCTTGCAACACCAATATCATATAAAACCTTACCATGGGAAAAGTTGCCCGACGGAACTTTTTTACGACAAAAGATCATTATTGGATTAAAGAAATAAAAATATAAACTAATTAAACTTATCTTGCCTATGAAAAATAAATAAAGCGTAAAAAACAGCAGGGAAATGCTACAACATCTCCCTGCCTTCAATTAAAAACACCTTAATAAGTATTTATAACTAAAACATTGCAAAAGTATGAAAAAAATTAATTGTATTAATGTAGGGGAGGTACGTTTCTCCAATACATTAAAAATCTTAATGATTATGAAACTTACAATCTTTCTGATCCTTTTTTCAGTGCTTGGTTCGATTGCCAGCGATTCTTATTCGCAAAGCAAAAAACTAACCTTTAAAATGAAACAAGCCACCGTTCAAGATATTCTGGTGGAAATTGAAGAACAAAGCGAATTCTATTTTCTTTATAGCGAAAAAGTAATAGATGTGGACAGAATAGTATCTGTACAAGTTGAAAATGAAAAAATAGAATCGGTACTTAATTCGCTATTCGAAGGTACTGAAGTTGCCTATGCTGTAAAAGACAGGATTATTGTTCTTTCTTCTGCTGACCTTATTGATGATACAGCAAATACTGTTTTTCAACAAGCTACAATAAACGGGAAGGTGGTTGATAGTGAAGGGATTCCACTACCTGGTGTAACCGTGGTTATAAAAGGAACAACTCAGGGAACAGTTACCAATGCCGATGGGGAGTACTCACTATCCAATATTCCTGAAAATGCTACGCTGGTATTTTCGTTTGTGGGGATGCGAAGCCAGGAGGTGTTAGTTGGGAGCCAAACAACTATTAATATTGAAATGGTGGTGGATGCAATTGGGATTGAAGAGGTTGTAGCGATTGGATATGGGACACAGAAAAAAGTGAATCTAACCGGAAGCGTTACGGCAATACAGGCAGATGAATTGACTGAAGTTGCTGTACCTAATTTATCTCAATCAATTATGGGGAAATCGCCAGGAGTTTTTATTAAGAATGTAAATGGACAACCTGGCGATGAGACTTCGGTTAGTTATAATATTCGCGGGTTCGGTGAACCTCTCTTAATAATAGATGGGATGCCAGCTACTAATCAAGATTTTAATCGACTTGACCCAAATGAAATTGAAAATTTTAGTGTTTTAAAAGATGCTGCCGCTGCAGCAATTTATGGAGCTAGAGCTGGTAATGGCGTTATTTTAGTGACGACGAAGCGCGGTAAAACAGGTTTAGAAATTACATATACAAATAATACTAGTTTACAATACGTAACAAAAAGACCTGAATTTGTAAGTTCAGAACAAATGGCTCGTATGGAAAACCTTGCAAGACAAAATATGGCAATGGAACCGATCTGGACTGACACGCAGTTGCAAAAATTCAGAGATGGCACTGACCCGCAATATCCAAATACAGATTGGTGGAATGAAACTATGAGGAAATTTGCTCCTCAGGTACAACAAAATCTAAATGTACGTGGGGGAACTGACAGGGTGAAGTACTTTGTTTCAGGAAGTCATTTTCATCAGGAAGGTTTGCTTAAAGCCAATGAAACTAAACTAAACAGATATAACATAAGATCAAATATTGACATCTCTCTTACAGAAAAACTGAAATTAGGTGTCGATTTAAATCTTGCAACTCAAAATTATTCAGCACCCGTCACCCAGATGGAACGCGGATATTCGGGAGGCTGGGTTGGTCTTATGATTTGGGTATTCCGAAGTGCTGCCTATAAACCAACTGAATGGCCAGATCCTACAAAACTAATGGGTCGTTCTCCTTATGATCTGCAATTAAAGGAGAATGCCGGTTACATTGACCAAAAAACTATAAGTGCGGACTCAAAATTGACAGTTGAATATCAATTGCCTTTCGGTTTTAACACAAAAGCAATTTTTCATATATACGAAAACAATGACCGATATAAAGATGTATGGAAAAAGGTACCTCACTGGGATTATAACTGGGAAACGGATAATTATTCAATTAATAATTACACAAATCCATATTCTCGGGTTTATGAAGAAAGCCGGAACATTCACAATTTAGATGTTCAGTATTTTCTCAATTGGGACAAGAAAATTAGTGATCATAACTTGAGTGCAATGATGGTTTATGAATATTTGTCAAGTGACTATAACTGGTTTGACGCCATGCGAAGAGATTATGCGTTGGATATTGATTATCTTTCTGCAGGACCTGATTTAAACAAAACGAACAGAGGTTCAGCCACAGAAGGAGGTCGGATAGGATTTATTTCAAGATTGAATTATGACTTTAGAGGCAAATATTTAGTTGAGTTAAATGGAAGATATGATGCTTCGCCCCTTTTTCCAAAAGAAACAAGATGGGGATTTTTTCCTTCAGCTTCATTAGGTTGGAGGATTTCCGAAGAAAACTTTATAAACGATAATCTACCTTTTATTGACAATTTGAAAATTAGGGCTTCTTATGGACAGCTTGGATATGATGCGATCAGTACATTTCAATATCTTGAAACTTTTGCTTTGAGGACCAATTATATCTTTGATGGTTCAAGCAATACGTTAGAAAATGGAATTAGATCTGATGGTATTCCAAACCCAAATATTACATGGGAGAAAATGACATCTTCCAATGCAGGGATTGATTTCAATTTATTGAATAATAAGCTGGAAGGATCTGTAGATTATTTTTACAGGCTTAGGAGCGATGTTTTGGGTTCAAGGATTTTATCTCTTCCAAATACTGTTGGAGCTTTAATGCCACAGGTTAATTATGCAGAATATGACAATAGGGGTTTTGAATTTAGTTTGAATCACAAAAATACTGTTGGAGCATTTTTTTATAGTTTTGGGGGCAATCTTTCAATGAATCGTCAAAAAACTCTTATTCGTGATCAGGTCGATTTTGCCAGTTCGGAAGCCAAACGAGTTGGTAATGTAATTGGTGAATGGTCCGACAGATGGTGGGGAATTATGACGGATGGATTATTTCAAACTCAGGAAGAAATAGATAATTGGGCAGACCAGGATGGAAAAAATAATGCTACTATTTATCCTGGGGATGTTAAAAAAATTGATTACAACGGTGATGGGAGAATTACCAACGAGGATCGAACTGTAATTGGCGGGAGCGTTTTCCCCCGACTTAACTATGGTATTGACTTTAGTGCTTCCTGGAAGAATTTTGATTTTTCTATGTTATGGCAAGGCGCTGGATTATTCGATGTTAATCTGAGACAATCGGGTGATCTTTCACTTCCGTTTTTTGGAGCTAATACTCCAATCAAAGATATGTGGGAAAACTCCTATACGCCCGAGAATCCATGGATTCCAACTAATACTAACAATGCCGTCTGGCCAATATATGCAAATGAAAGTTGGGGAAGGCGCTCCAGTTATCAATTTTCCGATTTCTGGTTAGTTAAAGGGGATTATATTCGATTGAAAAATTTACAATTGGGCTATTCTCTTCCTGAAAAACTAATTCAGCGAGTACGCCTTAAAAGCTGTAAAATTTACGTGTCCGCATATAATCTTTTAACTTTTTCTGCTCTTGATTTTATGGATCCGGAAATAGATACAAATACTAGAAATTTTGCCGCTTATTATCCGCCAACCGGGACTTATAATTTAGGGGCTGTATTAAAATTTTAACCTAAAATGTAATATATTATGAAAACTTTTAAGTTGCTTTTTATACCTATTTTTTTATTATTAATCATGTTATCATGTGAGGATGTTCTAGATAGAGCTCCTCTAGATAAGATAAAAGCTGATGAAGTATTCTCCAGTCAGGGTCTTGCCTCTGCTTATGTGACTGATTTATATGCTCGATTACCATCCACTGATTTTATGGGCCAAACAACAGGTCAGTGCGATGAATCAACCCGTTCCACAGGGAATAGTAATAATGTGACTCAAGGTACAGTGAATAAGACCAGCGAAGCTTTTGGATACTGGGATTATACACTGATAAGGGACATAAATAATTTTATTGAAAATATAAAAGTTTCTTCAATAGATGAGGCAGGAAGGTTACAACTTGAAGGAGAGGTGCGATTTCTGAGAGCCTATGTTTATTTTGAGATGGCAAAACGTTATGGAGGTGTTCCTCTTGTGGATGTTGTAATTGATCCTTTTCAAGAAATTGATATTAAATATACTCAAAGAAGTACTGAAGAAGCTATTTTTAATTTTATTGATTCCGAATTAACACAGGCTGCAAATATGTTAAAAACTGACCCTCTCCCTAGGGGAAGGGTAAATAAATGGACTGCTTTGGCACTAAAAGCCCGTTCCAATTTGTGGGCAGCATCCATCGCAAAGTATGGTACGTTAGCATTAAATGGTTTGGTGGGGATACCCGTATCCAGGGCTAATGAGTTTTATCAAAAAGCTTCTGATGCAGCCGATTTAGTTATTCAATCCAATAATTATTCCCTTTATAATCCGGTTCCAGGTAACAAATCGGAAAATTATCGGAGAATTTTTATCGATCCAAATCATAGTGAAATTATTTTTGAAAGAGTATATGATGGGATTAACAGAGGTCATGGGTGGGATTGTTATAATGGTCCTTGGCCTTTTGCTGCACGAGGTGGTGTGATAGATCCAACTCTCGATTTTATTTTGGGTTTTGAAAATATTGATGGTTCAAGTGAACAGCCTGTTTTCGGTGAAAATGTTCTTTATAATAATGCAACTGATCCTTTTATTAATAAGGATCCACGATTATTTGCTACAGTATTCTTTGACGGTGATGAATGGGCAGGGGATAAAGTTAGAACATATGAAGGAATTGACCCAAGCAATACACCTACACCAAGTTCCATTATCAGTAATCCAGCTTTAGACTACAAAGGTATGCCTACGGTTGGCCTGGCTTCAAGAATGTATTCTTTCGATGAAAGAAGTCCAAACTCCGGATTTTGTGTAAAAAAATACCTGGATGAAACAAAGATTAAAATAGCTGAATCTGAAAGTGATAGCAATTGGTTATTATTTCGTTTAGCTGAAATGTATTTGATAAAAGCAGAAGCAGAGTTTGAATTAGGAAAACTTCAAAACGCGGCAACTGCTTTAAATGTTACTAGGGAAAGAGCCGGGATTAGTTTGGTGGACGAAAGTTCGATAACGTTGGAAATTGTTCGGAATGAAATAAGGTCCGAATTATCTTATGAAGATCATCGTTATTGGGATCTTCGCAGGTGGCGGATTGCTGAGTCAGTTCTTAATCACAGGTTTCAGGGATTAAAAATTATTTATCATTACGAGTCAGGTAAATATTATTTTCTTCCATTGGATTGTGAAACATTTAGCCGGACTTTCAAACCAGAACACTACTATAACCCAATAACAAGTGCCAGGATAGATAATAATCCGGATTTAGTAGAAAATCCATTGTATTAATACTTAAACATATTGAATATGAAAAAGACATATAAAATATTTAGATATATAAGCTTTATTGTACTGCTTTTATGCATAACAATAAGCTGTGAAAAGACGATTACCGATTTTGGCTTTGATGGAAGTATTTCAGGAACAGTTAAAGATGCATCAGGCAAAATTGTTCCAGGTGATATTACAAGTAATAATCTTTTAGTAAAAGCCCTATTAGATGGAGATGAAGTTGCTATTGATTTGCGGGTACAGGGAGATGGAACTTTTCAAAACACCAAACTTTTTCCAGGAAAATTCACCGTTTCAATAAGCGGACCTATTTTCAATGTGGAGCCAATTATTATTGATTTATCCGGGGGGAAGAGCGTCGTAAATGATTTTACAATTGTTCCATATATTACAATTGATTCACCGGTAATTTCAGGAAATCCGGCATCCACCTCTGTCACTATTAATTTTAGGATTAAAGGGAATCAGGATAAAGTACCTTCAAAAAGAGAGATATATTGCAGTACAGTTGCTTATCCTACCGCAACTATCGGTTCAGGGCCTTTTTATCAAACCATAACAAAAGGTTTAGACATTGATGAAGGTTCTGCTTCTGTGGAGGGTTTAACGCCCAATACAAAATATTATTTACGTATTGGTGCTCAAGCCTCGGGTGCAGGCATGAATTATAGTGAGCAAATAGTTTTTAATACTTCTAATTAACAATAACTATTAAAAACAAGCGGAATTAACTTGCATTTAATGCAAATTAATTCCGCACTAACATAATTTCTCTTAAAACATCCGAACCGAGCGTATTAATTGCTCTCCGAATAATGGAATAATAAAGAATATAAAAATGAAAGGAAAATTTTTCAATGTTACAAAAACGAAAAAGTCCTTTATTATTACTGCCATTTTTTTAATCGCAGCTCTATCAACTTATGCGATTGCAATGATTGTGAATATTGAGAAAGGAAATGAGAAAGAGAGCGGAAATAACATAATATCGAAATGGCTCGGTTCCAAAAAATTGAGAAAATTTGATTTAGATCAGTTTAAAAATCCAAATTCGTTTTATTGGCCAGGATATTTTTGGGTATGGAATGATACTTTGACTAAAAGTAAAATCTCAAATCAGTTAAATGACATGTCCGAAAATGGAGCATTGAGCTTATGTCCACTCCCGATACCTAAAGAATTCCGACCAGTAAATATGCCCACCTTATTGACACCTGACTATATGTCCTCTTCCTATCTTGACTTATTTCGTTATGTAATCGAGCAATGTCAGGAGTTAAATATGAAAGCCTATCTATACGATGAAGGAGGATGGCCCTCAGGAAGTTGTTTGGGGAGGGTAGTTGAACAAAATCCATTACTTATCCGCCAGTCACTTACCCGGCAGATCTTAACACCCGAAAAAGGAAACAAAATTAGCATTCCCTATAATTGTGTGTCTGCTTTTCTTTATAAGGGAGATAAAAAAATTAAACAGTTAACCTGTGGAACAACAGAGGTAATTGATATCGAAGGTGCGCGTATAATGATATTTGAAGTAAAAAAAGAAGGTACGTATCCAGACCTTCTTAACCCTGAATCAACAAGAGAGTTTATAAGGTTAACTCATGAAGAGTATAAAAAGGTTGTAGGAGCTTATTTTGGCAATACAATACAGATGACTTTTACTGACGAAGCTCAGGCGGCTAATCCTGGCTGGACAAACGATCTCGCTGAAGATTTCAAGGAAAAATATTTTTATGATCTCCGAAATGAATTACCCTCAATTTTTGAGGGGGACTCTGAAAATGACAAAAAAGTGCGTATTGATTATTTCAACTGGTGGTCGCAAAGACATGCGGATGCCTACTATGGGGAAATACAGGCTTGGTGCCACGAGAACAATCTGCTGTCAAGTGGGCATCTGAACGGGGAAGATGCTACAGAATTTGCACGAACATATGGCTATGGCCATCCATTACGTGCGCTAAGAAGAATGGATGTTCCAGGCGTGGATGTTATCTGGCGTCAGATTTGGCCGGGAAGCAATAACCATCATTTTCCCAAGTATGCTTCAACGGTTTCTCATCAGGCAGGAACGCCCTGGGCACTTACTGAGTCATTTGCAGTTTATGGTAGTGGCCTGACTCCTGATCAAATGAAATGGATTTCGGATTATCAGTATGTTAGGGGTATAAACTTGATGGTGATGAGTAACTACCCTCTATCACAGAAAGATTGGTTTTTAGGGCACATTAGACCAATGTCAGGTTTAGGTGACCCACTATGGCAATATATGGACAATTATCATGGGTACATTGGAAGATTAAGTTACCTTTTGAGCATTGGAAAACCCGCCATTAAAACAGCAGTTTATTATCCTATTCGTGACATTTGGGCTGGAGGCTCGGAACTTGATTTGGTTTGTTCTTTAAATGATGAACTGGTAAATGTATTGCTTGAAAATCAAATAGATTTTGATTTTATTGATGATGATGTATTAGAGAGCGAATCAACAAGTATAGTTAATGGGAATATTATAGTTGGTCCGATGGAATACAACACAATTTGTGTATCACACAATCAATATATGCCTGAAAAATCGGTCAGGAAGTTGGAGCAATTCATAAATACTGGGGGAAAAGTTTTTTGGATTAATAATGCCACTATTGGACTTAATCCCGTTGGAATTGTAGAGAGTGCTATATCTCAATTACCTTCTTATTTAACCCCAACCATTGACCTCAAAGTAGCTAATAACAAAATCCGGGTTTGTAAAAGGAACCTATTTAACAGCTCTGCTATTTATTTTGTGACGAACGAAGATACTTGCGAAACTTCCTGTGTCTTACAGTTTGATGAAACTCTTGCGATTTTTCAACTTGATCCTGAGACCGGAAAAATTTGGATTCCTTCAAAGGCTATCCGAACGCCAAAAGGATGGGAGATTGCTCTAAACTTGAAGTTTGCCGGATCATGTGTTTTTATTTTTACTGATGAACACTATCCTACCGTTTCAGAACCTGCTATGGCAGACAGCGTTTTACAAACTATTCCAAATGCTTGGACCTGCCATAAAACCAAGAGTTTTGAACTTAGTAATCATGGAATCGAAATTCGTAAATTTGCTTCAGAACCACTTAAAGATATCGCTTTGGGAGATTGGAGACAAACATTTGAAGATATTTATTCGGGTGATGTTGAATATGTTGTGAAATTCAAATCTACAGAGTTCATCAAAAAGAATGCAAAAGTAATTGACCTTGGAGATGTTCGTTATGCCTGTCAGGTATCTTTAAATGGTGAGTCTATAGGGGAAAAAATATGGGAACCATTCATTTTTGATATCAAGGGTAAAATTAAAGAAGGGGATAATGTACTCAAAGTTACCGTGACGAATACCCTTGCTAATCAGTATGCTTATACACAGGTACTTCAAAGATGGAACAAAAATCAGCTTGGACCTTATCATAGCAGACAACTTGAATTCGAAAAGGAATCAGTCACAAGCGGCCTCTATGGTCCTGTGACTATTAAATAGAGTGGTGGTTTGAAAATAAAGTCATTTACCATGAAAAAGCACATATTGCCGTTGGTTAAAATTCCACTTATCTGTTTATCTCTCTCTGCAATTTCGGCAAAGGACATGAAAAACATTCAAACTTTACATATCCTCCCATAGAATTTTCATTAAAATTATATTTTTTGGAATAATGTTCTAAACGATGAAGAAATTATGCATCAAATACAGAATTTTTAAAATACATAATAACTCAAAAAAAGATGAAAAATAAAACAGTATTATTGTTCGTAATAAGTACCCTTCTTTTTT
>CAYZBC010000145.1:4744-12354 GCA_964476535.1 uncultured Maribellus sp. | reverse complement strand
TTGCAAGCAGAAGCAACGGCTCATGTGTCGGGGCTTGCAAATGTGCTGTTTTGTGGGGTGGCTGTTTCATTTTATCTTTTTTCTCTAACTGCAAAATTACTACTGAAGCTTCTTTCTTTGGCTTGTTGGTAACACCTGTGTATCTACAAAGTTGTACATATTTCCTTTATATGGGTTTTTCATTAAATTGCTGTTTTTCAGAACTATATCCGTTTATAAGTATTTGTAAACGTTTACAAACGGATATGCCAAATAGTTATATGTAAACAAGGGGCGGCAGTTCTACTTCACGAATCGTTATGCTGTGCAGCCGGGTTTCAATAGCTATCAAATTTAGTAACATAATAGTTAAAACAAAAAGAATATTGGGATTTTGTTTGTGTGAAGGAGTTGTCACAAACATAAAAAAAAGGGAAGTGAAACTTTGGCTACTCGCCAAACCTTCAAAAAACAAAAAAGGAAGCCGTGTACGTATGTACAAAGCGAACAAATTGAAAAGTGAAGCCGTGTACGTTTGTACAAAGTTTCAAAAAACAAAAAGTGAAGCCGTGTACGTACATACAAAGCTCAAAAAAATAAAAAGTGGATGTTAAAACGGATGGTCATTTGTTTATGAATTAATACCCGGTTAATGAGTACTTTAATCGAGTAAAACTGTTTAGTTGCAAAATAAATGGTTAAAAAAGTAGGGTAGAATCACATTTTAACGGATTAGAGGTAAATACTTAAATATAAAAATTACAGTCATGAAAAGAATTTTTGGATTTACTCTACTCATTTTAGGAATTACACTTTATTCCTGTCAGACAGAAAAGTTAGACACTGACAGTGGCGACGTTTTGTTTGAAAAATCGGCGCAAATTACTTTAACCGAAATAGCCCTGGAAAGTGTTGCAACTGAAATTGAATACGAAGTTGACTTTTATGCCAATGCCGAACAAACATTAACAAATTTGCTGAGGCTGGGAAAACTTTGGAAATGGACTGACAATCTTCGTTATAAATTCGAACAATGTCCCGATATTGATATTGAAAGTGAAGAAGGCGGCTATCCCAAAACAATTACATTAAATTATGGCGATAGCACTGTTTTAAGTACAGGAAGGGTTTTAAGTGGGATAATTACTGTTGAAATTTCGGGTCCAAAGTTTAGCGTTGATTACAACCGGCAGATTATTTATAGAGATTTTGGAGTTGATTCGTTACTTATTAATGGAACTTCGCTGGTTACTGTCGATAAAGGAGAAGATGTTTTCCGCACCATTACAAGCGATTTTGCTTTTTTACTTGCTAATGGAATTTCGATTGATCGCACATCTGAAAGAGTTTGGGAATGGGTGGCTGGAATGGACACAGAGGAAGATCAAAACGATGATGTTATTCAAATAACGGGTTTTGCCAATGCAGAAACTTCGGAAGGTGATGTTTACCGTAAAGATATTTTAGAACCGCTGATTCGTTTGCGCGACTGTCATTTCATTGTGCAGGGGATTGTGGAAATTACGATTATCACTGAATTAATTTCAACATTGGATTATGGCAACGGAGCGTGTAATAACATTGCGATTTTAACAAAAGATGGGGAGACCTACGAAGTTGACCTGGCGAAAAGAAAGGTGAGAAAGTAAAAAGAATAATTCGGGAAACAGACAAAGAGCCCTCGATTGAATAAAAATAATCGGGGTGCTTTTTACAGTCTGCAAATCTTGAACTATCTTTGAAAAGTACTAAAGAATTTACATTGCTTTGACACAGGAAGAATTTAAAGATTTGTTTGACATGCACTTTGCACCAGTTCGCAATTATGTGTTCTACCGTTCGGGAAATTCCGATGTGGCAACTGACATTGCGCAGGAAACATTCCTGAAAATCTGGGAGAAACAAAATGCCATTCAACCTGAAAAAGTTAAAGGGTTGCTTTTTAAAATTGCCGGCGACCTGTTTGTATCGCACTACCGCAAAGAAAAACGTTCTTTCCAGTTTTTTAAGCATTACCTTTTTGAAGAAAAAGGAGATTCGCCTGAAGATATTTTCGCATTTAATCAGTTAAAAGAAACCTACGAAAAAGCATTGGTAAAAATGCCGGAAAAACAACGAATTGTTTTTTTGATGAGTAGGGTGGAGAACCTGAAATACTTAGAAATTTCCGAAATGCTCGGACTCAGTGTTAAAGCTGTGGAAAAAAGAATGACAAGTGCATTGGCACATTTACGCCTGTTTTTAATGAAATAATGGATGACAAAAATTTACATATCAATAATTTAGAAGAAAAGAGTAAAGATTTCTTTTCGAACGGAAAAATAAACTGGGAAAGATCTGAAGCCGATGTTTGGGCAGAAATAGCTCAGAAAATAGAAAATAAACCGGCAGGAAAAAATGTTTCTATTCTTTCGCAGGTGGTAAAATATGCCGCTGCTGCTGTGCTATTCCTTTTGCTTGGATTGGGGGCAGTTACATTTTTATATACAAAAAGTATAACAAGTTTACCCGGCGAACATTTGCTTGCAGAACTCCCCGATGGTTCGACCGTGGAATTAAATGCCGGTTCAACAATAAAATACCACCCATTAAAATGGCGGTTCGAACGTAAATTGACTTTTGAAGGCGAGGGTTTTTTTAAGGTTCAAAAAGGGGAAAAATTTGAAGTTGAATCGGAGAACGGTATTACCCGGGTTTTAGGAACTTCGTTTAATATTTATGCCCGTAACAACAATTACCGGGTTACTTGTTTAACGGGGTTGGTAAAAGTAATTTCTACAAGCGATGAGTCCGTGTTGCTGCAAGCCAATTCGCATGTTGAAATTGAAAAAGGCGAGTTAATTTTGAAAAAAGATTATAATTCTGAAAAAGTTGTGGGGTGGAAAAACAACCTCTTCTATTTTTCAGGAACCCCGCTAAAAGAAGTAATCGACGAAATTGAACGACAATACGGAGTAACGATTCAAATACAGCCGGAATTAAACAATCGGAATTTTGCAGGCAATTTTCCTAAAAAATATAACGTTGAAGAAGTACTGGATTTTGTTTGTAAAACAATGGCAGTTAAATTTGTAAAACAATCGGAAAACGTATATTTGATTGTTGAAAAAAGTTAATATGTGAAAATTGGAATTCTCGTAGTTTTAATCGTATTGCTTCACTCCTTTGTAGCAGCACAAACACCTCAAAAAATTAAAGTTAATGTAAAAGAAACCGCATTAAACGAGGTTCTTATTGCCTTAAAAGAAAAGTACGGTTTCCAGTTTGCATTCGATAAAGATTTGCTTTCGCAATATTCTGTTACGCTACATAAAGCATTTCAAACAGAAGAAGAAACACTTACTTTTATCCTTAAAAATTTGCCTTTGCAAATTGAAAAATCGGGTGATGTTTTTTTAATTATCCCCAAAACTGAAACAAATAAACCGAAAACTATTTACACCCGGATTTCTGGCCAGGTACTCGAAAAACAGACTTTTGAACCACTTCCGTTTTCCTACATTTTAATCAATAATAAATCTATTCAGGCCGACCAGCAGGGGAATTTTTCTTTTTTGGCTTCGGCTGATACTTCTATGAATTTAAAAATATTGCACCTTGGTTATTATGTTTACGATACACTTTTAACGGGAAACATTAACCGGAAATTTCTATTGCAACCTCAAATTGAACAAATTAAAGAGGTTGAAGTGAAAGGAAATTTGGTTGAAAAATCTACACTGATTGGCGACAAACCCGGACAAATGAAAATTAACCACCGTATTGCGCCAGTTTTGCCCGGTTACGGCGACAACTCGGTTTTTAATTTGCTTCGCTTATTACCCGGAATTTTGGCTGCTGGAGAGCAGTCGAACGACCTGCTAATATGGGGAAGCTACGAAAGCCACAGCAAAATTCAATTCGATGGTTTTACCGTTTTTGGTCTGAAAAATTTTAACGACAACATTAGCGTGGTTAATCCATTTGTAGTTAAAAATATTGAAATTTACAAAGGTGGTTACGAAGCTCGTTATGGAGGCAGGGTTGGCGGAATTGTAGATATTATCGGGAAAAATGGAACCCTGCAGAAACCGAAATTTACGTTCAATATTAACAATACAACTTTAAATTCTTTGCTGGAAATTCCGGTCTCTAAAAATTCGTCGTTGCTGGCTGCCTACCGAAAAACGTATTATCAGTTGTACGATCCAACTTCATTAAACCTTTTTCAAAAAAAGGATAATACTCAAGTTACATCAGCATTTCAAACTGAAAATGGTATCGATTTTACTGTGGTTCCCAAATACAATTTTAGCGATGTAAATTTGAAATATACCTTGAACGGAAAAAACGGACAGCTTTTTTATCTGAGTTTTTATGGAGGGGGCGACCGCTTTTCATACAACATGGATGGTGATTATTTTAAAACTCATATTTCTAGAATTGAAGAGGAAAAAAATAGTCAAACTGGTGGGGCAGTACATTTTAACCAGCCTTATGAAAACGGAAGTAATACAAATTTTACTGCTAGTTATTCGGTATTCAAGCAAAATTCAAACGAGCAAAATAAAACAGAAAATACACGAACTGGAGTTTTACGAACAACAAAAAATATTACCTCTCAAAACAATGCTGACGAGTTTACTTTTATGGCAGAACACACTATCCCGTTGGTAAATGGGCATCAACTCATTTTAGGATCGGAACTGGTAAATAATAAAGTTCAATTGTCACGAAAATCTTTCGACACCGAAATTATTCATTTAAATACAAGTTCACCACGTATCAACTTTTTTGTGCAGGACGAATTACCGGTTGGAAAAAGAGTGAACTTAAAAACGGGTTTTAGGGCAGTGGATGCATATCAACTAAAAAAGTGGTATTTGGAGCCACGTGTTGCCGCTTCCGTGAATATTACGGAAAATGTAAAGTTCAATGCAGCGTGGGGTTTATACAACCAGTTTATGGCTAAAACTTCGTTGGTTGACAGCAGTTATAATTTTTCCTATTTTTGGATCAATAGCGACAATGAAACCATTCCTGTTTTACATTCCGAACATTGGGTAGGTGGAATTTCGTTTCATAAAAATGGTTTTACTTTTAGTACCGAAGGATATTACAAGACCACTACTGGAATTAACCGCTTTTTTAATGGAACAAAACGTCTGGTACGAGGTTTTTATGAAGGTGAGGGTAGAAGTTATGGATTGGATTTCTACGTAAAAAAGGAGTATAAACGGCACATGGCCTGGGTTTCTTATACACTGAGTAAAACCGAAGAACATTTTCCGTTTTTTATTAAAGAATATTATGTACTGGCACCACACCATCAAACACATGAATTTAAATTTGCAGGTATTGTAAATTTAAAATCGTTCTATTTGTCGGCAAATTATGTTTATGGCTCAGGTTTCGAACGTTATAATATTGAAACAGAAGATGGACTGCGGTTAAACCAGGATTATAAAAGACTCGATGCAGCTGTGGTTTATAAACTTCCGGTAGGGAAAATAAAAAGCGAAGTTGGTATTTCGGTGTTAAATGTGTTAAACACCAACAATATTAAATATTCAAATTTGCGCCGTGCAACCGTTGACGAAATAAATTTGGTGGGAATTTATGCCGAAGCTGTTCCATTTACCCCGGCTGTTTTTTTGAAGATTGAGTTTTGAGCTTGAGCTACGAGCCATGAGCTTTAAGCTTTAAGTTTTGAGTCGCCTGGCTTCCTGCTAACCCAGTATCATTGCATCGTGTGGTTTTTATTTTATGACGAAACAATTAAGGAAAGCGATACTAGTGTTAAGTTAAGCATCATGTTTTGGCTTCGTCATTCCGAATTCATTTCGGAATCTGCTGTTTGAAATAGAGCGGCTGAAATAAATCCAGTATGATGTTCTGAAGTGGCACGATTAACTTGATACTAGTGACAAAGCGACTGTGAACTGCGACTGTAAACTTTCTTTAAGTCGTTTTTCGATACTTCCAAATAGCCAAGCTCAAAAAGAAAATTCCTAAAACCAGAAGCGAAACAAACTCTTCTATTAAATCGAAAAAGTCTGATCCTTTTAACACTACCATGCGCATAATTCGCATAAAATAGTAAATAGGATTTATATGATTTATCAATTGCGCCCAATCTGGCATACTTTCAACAGGAGTAAAAATTCCGCCCATCAAAATAAAAATCATCATAAAAAAGAAACTAATAAACATTACTTGTTGCTGGGTTTCTGTTATTGTTGAAATAAACAGACCAAGTCCTAAAACACTGATAAGATAAACGCCGGCCATCCCAAATAGCAAAAATAAACTACCAACTATTGGCAAGTCGAAAACTACCCATGCAATCAGTAATCCGAAAGCAAGGTCGAACAAACCGATAACCCAAAATGGAACCAATTTACCAATTATAAACTGGTGTTTTTTTACTGGAGTTACATTAAGTTGTTCAATGGTTCCAATTTCTTTTTCGCGCACTAAATTCATCCCCGACATAAACATACCGATGATGGTAACCAGAACGGCAAGAATTCCGGGTGCCATGTACCATTTGTAATCTAGCTCAGAATTGTACCAGTAACTTTCGGCTATTTTTACCTGACTTGGCGGTGCGAATTCCGGTATTCCTTTCCATTTAGCTATTAGTTTTTTGTTGAAATCGCCAATAATATTGGCAGAATAGGAAAAAACAATCTGCGCCGAATTACCGTCTATTGCATTTACAATAAGTTGGATTTGGGCTGCATCATCGCGAATCAGATTTCTTTCCATATTTGCAGGAATAACCAAAACAACGTCGGCTTCTTCTTTTAAGAGCATTTCTTCTCCGAATTTCTCATCAGGAACTGCAAGCTCAAGGTTGTAAAACGGAATTCCATCGAATTTAGCAATCAGCTCGCGCGATGTTGTTGAAAGATCTTTGTCAACCACAACCATGTCTATACTTTTCATATCGTACGTTGCGGCAAAAACCAAAAGCAACATTTGAAGCAGCGGAACCCCAAAAATCATGGGTAGCATCGTTTTATTCCTGAATATCTGTCGGAATTCTTTTTGTAATATGTATCGAATTGTTTTCATAATTTTTGCTATGAGTTTAAATATGCTGTCATTTCGACGACGCAGGAGGAGAAATCTGTTCGTTGAAAGGGATTTCTCTCTGCGTTCAAAATGATAGCTTTGTGTTGTCATCTCGACGGTAGGAGAGATCTGCGTTGAAAGAGGGATTTCTCCTCAATCCTCGTCGAAATGACAGCCCTATAGGAACATTTCTATCATCACCTCATTATGCCTAATGAAATTAGGTGAACTCTCGAAATAACAGCATTATTTTTTAAAGTGCTTCATACATTTCTTTATTTAAAAAATTCCTTTTCGGATTAAAACCATTAATAAGATTTTCTTTTTTCTCTCTTCTCCACTTTTTTATTTCTTTTTCTCTTGAGATTGCATCGTTAATGTGTTGAAAATGTTCATAATATACCAAATAATGACAGTTGTATTTTTTTGTAAAACCTTCGATTAATCCATTTTCATGTTCATAAACACGATTCTGAAGATTCCCGGTAACACCAATATATAAAACGGTCTTGTTCTTATTAGTCATTATGTAAACGAAATAATTGTGGTCTTTCATTGTTATCGTATTTTTT
>CAYZBC010000145.1:0-4644 GCA_964476535.1 uncultured Maribellus sp. | reverse complement strand
CCAAGTAAAATCAAAGTTTCTTTCCAAATAAAAGTTATACCAATTCCCTTCAGCATAATTCCACGAATAATTACAATGTACCAACGAGCGGGCATTATGTTACTTAATATTTGCAATAACTCTGGCATGTTTTCAATGGGAAACATAAATCCTGACAGGATAATTGTCGGAAGCATCAACGCAATCATTGATATAAACATCGCAACCATTTGGCTTTTTGCAATGGTTGAAATTAAAATTCCCAGACACAATGCCATTAGTATAAAAAGAATGGTTTCCAGCATCAGTAAAATAAAACTTCCGGTTATGGGAACACCAAAAATAAACCGACCGACAAGGACTATTACGAAGGCATTTGCAATGGAAAGTAAAAGATAGGGTATTACTTTTCCAACAATTATTTGTGCCGGTTTTAAAGGCGAAACCAGTAGAATTTCCATCGTTCCCAACTCTTTTTCGCGGGTAATTGAAATGGAAGTCATCATGGCCGAAATAAGCATTAAAATAAGTGCCATCGTTCCGGGGACAAACATGTATGCACTTTGCATCTCTTCGTTAAAATACATGCGCACTTCTGGTTTAATTTCCATGGGCATTTTCAGGTTCGGATTGATTTTTCTGATGTAGTCGTTAACAATTCCTTTGGTGTACGAAGTGACTAAACGTGCCATGTTGGGATCCGAGGCATCGGCAATTAATTGCATTTCTGCCGTTCCTTCTTTAACCAATTTCTGTGCAAAATCGCTTTCAAACACAATTACTTCTTTTACCTTTCCTTTTTTGAAAATTTCTTCAATCCCGTTTGTGCTGGTCAGGTTTTCATCTAAAATAAAATAGCCCGAGGAAAGCAATTTATTGGTAATTTGTTGTGTCGTTTCATCTTTCGACTGATCGTAAATGGCAATGTGTACATCGTTAATTTCGTTTTTTATAACGGTGCCAAAAATCAGAAGTTGAGCAATTGGAATTCCAAACAGAATCAGCATCGTGCGCGAATCGCGAAAAATGTGGTAGAATTCTTTTTTTATAAAGGATCTTAGTTGTTTCATTATATTGGTTTTGGGCTATGCGCCTTGTGCTTTGCGCAAGAACAAGTCTGCTACTTTTTTAATTTTTTCTGAAAGTTTGTTATTCCTCTTTGAATGTTGTCTAATTGTTCTGAAAGTTCATTTAACTGGTTTAATTCCATAAATCCAAGTTCGGTAGAAATAAATAATTGAGTTTCTAATTCATACGATGAACCACGGGCAATATTTAAAAAACGGTTCATTTCTGCATCCGAATTTCTTCCATAACCTTCGGCTATATTTGAAGGTATAGCGACTGAACATCTTCTCATTTGAGAAATTAAACCGAACTTTTCTTCATCGGGAAAGAGAGAAGTAATTTTGTAAACATTCAAAACGATATTAATTCCTTCTTGCCAAATCTTTAAATTTTTTAACTTTTTCATAATTTTCAATGTTAATGATTAAGAAATTCTCCGCCCACAGCTCCAAGCGCATCGCTCTTAAAACCTACTTCCTCGCTATCTTCAAAAAAACCTCGTCCATATTTTTTGCATTATAAATCTTTTTTAATTGGGCCGGCGTATCCAGGGCTTCAATTTTACCCGCGTCCATAATTGAAACGCGGTCGCAATATTCGGCTTCGTCCATGTAATGAGTGGTGACAAAAACGGTAATTCCGTTGTTGGCTGCTTCGTAAATCAGATCCCAGAATTTACGCCGGGTTACAGGATCAACACCGCCGGTTGGTTCATCGAGAAACACAATTTTAGGTTCGTGAAAAATGGCAATTGAAAACGCCAGTTTCTGTCTCCATCCCAGCGGTAAACCTCCAATTAACTTGTTTTTTGCTTCTTCCAGTTCCAGTTTCTTAAGTAATTCATCCTCTTTTTCTATTCTTCTTTTTTTGGAAATTCCATAAATACCGGCATAAAATTGTATGTTTTCCGAAACGGTTAAATCTTCGTACAACGAAAATTTTTGGCTCATGTAACCAATGTTGCGTTTTATTTTTTCAGTTTCTTTGTAAATATCAAAACCTGCAACTTTTATATAGCCTGAAGTAGGAGAGGAAAGTCCGCATAAAATTCGGATAGTTGTGGTTTTTCCTGCTCCGTTTGCGCCAAGGAACCCAAAAATCTCACCTTTGTAAACATCGAAAGTAAGATCGTCGTTTGCCACAAAATTGCCGAATTTTTTAACGAGGTTTTTAACGGTTATTATGGGCCCCCTTTCCCTTTCGGGATTTCCCCCGAAGGGGGAAAGGTCGTCACTATTTTGTTTTTCGTTCATATTTTTTTCATTCTATTATTTTGTATCCAGAATTCAGGATAAGAAATCTGTTGCAGATTTTGTGACAAACCAGAAATGACGTTCATTTTATGATTTCCATTCATATTTTTTAGTTACTATCCATCAATTAGAGTAAGGTTGGCCGGGGCTTTCTTACTCCTACCCTTTGGGGAGGCTGGGTGGGGCTTCCTCCTTCATTAACTCCATAAAAACATCTTCAATTCCCGGGGTGATTTCTTCGACCAAAACCGTCTGATGACCAAGTTCGTGCAGGTAATAATCCAACTCACTTGGTTCCACATCGTCTTCAATTCCGGTAAAATGGACAAATTGCCCAAATGCAAAAACCGATTCCGCCTTTCCATAATCACGCAAATCATTTATTAATTTGAACGTGTTTTCTGAACGTGCCTGAATAATTTGTCTTGGAAATTTTTCAATAATTCTTGCTGGAGAATCAATGTCCATAATAGTGCCGTTTTGAATTAGCGCTACCCGATCGCACAAAACAGCTTCGTCCATATACGGAGTTGAAACCAAAATAGTAATGTTCTTTTTTTGCAAATTTTTAAGCATTTCCCAAAACTCTTTTCTGGAAACGGCGTCCACTCCGGTTGTTGGTTCGTCGAGTATTAAAATTTTGGGTTTATGAATTAGCGCACACGACAAAGCCAGTTTCTGTTTCATCCCACCCGAAAGTTTGCCCGCCCGCCGTGTTTTGAAAGGTTCAATCTGGTAATATATATCACGGATTAAATTGTAATTTTCTTCGACGGTTGTCCCGAAAACAGTAGCAAAAAAGTTAAGGTTCTCTTCCACGCTCAAATCCTGGTACAACGAAAACCGGCCAGGCATGTAACCCACAATATGTCGTATCTTTTTGAAGTCTTTAACTACATCCTTTTCATCCATTGTTGCTTCACCGGAATCCGGCAAAAGCAAGGTGGTTAGAATGCGCATCAACGTTGTTTTTCCTGCTCCATCAGGTCCAATTAATCCAAACAATTCGCCTCTGTTTATTTCAAGGGTGATGTTTTTAATTGCTTCCGTCTTGTCGTATGATTTTGATATGTTATTTATTGTAATCATATTTTAGTAATTAGTGATCAGTCGCAGTGATCAGTTTAAAAAGCTCGGCTGCTTCCAAATTTTTCAGGATTTAATATCATATAGTTTAATAGTCTACCAATTTCCTCACTTTCAGATTCTAACTTTTTAAATATTTCATCTTCAATATATTTGCATGCTAGCGCAAATTCAAGCCAAACTATTGTTTCGCTATTTTCTCCATCAGAATCAGTTAATTTACTTGCAAAATGTTTTGGGTAATTTCTTTTTCGATATGATTCTGCGATGTTACCACATGTCGATCTCGATGACCTTCTTATCTGATCTGTTAAAGAATATTTTTCTTCTTTTGGAAATGATTTTGAGATATTATAAATATCCATAGCTAATTTGAAAGCTTTTTTGTAAACAATTAAACTCCTGAAATCCATAAATTAAATTATTAGTATTGAAGTTAATTTTTTCAATTTTGAATACCATGTAGTATTGGTTTTTTATTGATCACTGAACACTGATCACTGAAACTGCCCACTGCGACTGATCACTCCCAACTAACTTCCCCAGGCATCCCAATTTTCAAAGTGTCATCGTTTTTAACCAGAACTTTCACAGCATAAACCAGTTTTACGCGCTCTTCTTTTGTTTGAATAATTTTCGGTGTGAATTCGGCCTCCGACGAAATCCAGTCTATTTTTCCTGATAAAGTCTGATTTTCTTTTTCTGATTTATCAATTAAAACATCGACGGTTTGCCCGATTTTCACATTCGGCAACTGTGCTCCGCTCACGTAAACTTTTAAAGTGAGTTCATCGAGATTGGCCATTTTAAAAAGCGGTTTTCCCGGAGCGGTTAATTCTCCCTGTTCTGCGTAAGTTTCAAGAATTGATCCTGTGGCTGGAGATTTTACAAAACAACGTTCCAGTTGGTCTTTTAACGACAGCTTCTGAGAATCCAATACTTTCAGTTCTTTACTGATAGCTGTAAACTGAGTTTTGGTACTTGCAATTTGTTTGTCGATTAAACTGATTTGACCCTGAATATCGTCTAACTGTTTTTGTGTTGCTGCACCGTCTTCTAACATTTTTAAAATACGTACTTCGTTGGTTTGCAGGTTTTTTTTCTGTTCTTCAAAAACTGCAATTTGAGAATTGATGGTTGGTTTTCGAGAATTTACAGCAGCCTTTTGCGCATCGATTTGCACTAATTTTAATTGAATTTGAACCGTATCAATTAGCGCAGTTATAAAACCAGCTTCAATTTTTTGTCCCTTTTCAAT
>CAYZBC010000144.1:0-12460 GCA_964476535.1 uncultured Maribellus sp. | reverse complement strand
GTAGAAACCACCATAAATGTTCCAAGAGCAAAAAGAATAACCACGGTTAACGAACGTCCCTTGTTACGTGTGAGGTTAAGTTGAGCCAATTTCCCAAATCCAAATACCTCTTGTTTTCTAAATTCTAATTGAGTGAGAACTTTTCTGAAAACCATTAAAAGTCCAACAAGTAACAATCCTCCGGTTAGAAAGAAAAGCGAAGGATTTAACTGTCCAGAAAGAAAAACCTGTTTGACAAAAATACCAATAGAAATAACAATTGTGGAATACATTATAGCATCTTTCAGTCTATTCCAAACTGTATTTCCAGTTGATGTTTGTTTTTGTAAATCGGAAGCACGCTGTTTTTGATAGCGCCGAATAGAAATAAAAATCGCTAACAACGAAACCAAAATACTGATTAGCAATCCCGTAAATAAAGTAAGCGGAAGAATTTTAATTTCAAGCACATTGGTTCGCACAATATCGAACCACAGCGAATTAAGAATCTTAAATACTAATTGAGTGTAGAACACAGAAACTACCAGGCCAATTGCCCCACCAACCATTGCTATTACCAATCCTTCAAACAGATAAAAACGGCGCACCATATTTTGTTGAAATCCCAAAGCGGCAAGCAACCCAACTTGTGAAGAACGAGTTTCAAGATTTAACCGAAACAAAAGTGAAGTTAAAACAATTGACGCAGCCAAAATAAAAAAGCTAAGTCCAATAAATAGTCCACTAAAATCCGTGCCATTTTGAGCCGCATGAATTCCCTGTTCGCGAATGGGTTCAATTGCCATTCCCAAATCGGCAGGGTCAATTTCTGAGGCAAATAGCTGCTTATACTTCTCATTATTAAACGAATCTGCAGGAAATCGAACCGCTGTGTAATTTCCAAACCGGTTCGACCACATCTCCAATGCTTTGTTCTCTGAAACAAATGCTTTCGGCGTTCCCTGCCATTTGTCCCAGTAATCTTCATCTTTATCGCGAATGGCATCCAAATCAATGGGAACTCCTGCTTCCCACTCACGGCAATGTCCGGCATCCGAAAGTCCCGGCAAATGTGGAACACGGGTTGGGTCGCTCCAATCAGAATTCATCGGAATAATTTCCTTCAAAATGAATTCAGACTCTTTTTCAATCAACTTGCGAAGTGGCCCGATTTCCAAATATTTTAAACGAATTGTGTCGCCCAACTTTACATTTAAATCATCAGCCGCCCATTCGTTTAATATGATTTCATTTCCTGTCAAATATTTATTTTCCAACGAAGAGACAAAAGAATACGGGATGGAATTGCTTTGAGCTTCGAGCTTTGAGTTTTGAGTTATTTTCTCTTCTTCTGACTTCTGACTTCTGACTTCTGACTTCTCTATTCCATTCACAAAATATGTTAGAATCAAATCGGCACCGGGCAACATTTTTAATGTTTCAGAAACTTTTTCTTCCAGGAAAACCCGTTCGGTTGAAATTTCAATTTCAGAGGTTGACTCAATATTTTTTAGCGTCAATCCGGCATCGGCAGGTGTAAGACAATTTTTTACTGACTGAGCAACTTTTTCCGTTTCCAATTCCGTTGAAATAAGCAGTTGATTTGCCTTGCCTTCAAACTCCATTAACTGATTTAACCGCGCAATCGAAACAAAAATATTGTAAGGTGCTGTTTGTGAATTTTTAAGACTGAACCGTCCCATTTCCTCTCTTTGAACCACCTTTTTCACAGTTGCACGCATTGAAACACTGGTTTCTTCGGCCGAGACAAACGGTGCATTCATTGGAATCAAACTGGCCTTTTTTACACGAACTAAAATATTATCGCCTTCAGAGATTTTTAATTTTTCAGCCAGATTTTGACTAATTGCAATTTCATTGTTTTGAAACTCGGCAAACAACGAAGATTTTGCGATTTCAGAAAAGTCTTTATTTACTCCAACAATTTGCACTTTATTTGCACGCAGTTGCCCACCATCAACAACCGCCATTCCTTCGAGTAATAAAATTGAAGTTGCTTTTATTTCAGGATTATCGATTTCAATCTCAGCAGCCATTTCCTGTCGAAAATAACGTTCAACAACCGAAACCAAATGCGTGGTTTCGCCCAAACGGTAAAATGTTGCCTGCTCCAGACTATATCGCACCGAGTCGCCAATAATTAACGAACCCGCTAAAACCATGGTGCTGATTGCCACTCCCAACGCCACCAACAAATTGGCTTTAATGTAATGCGTGAATGTTTTTAATATGTATTGAAGTTTAGTCATGAATGCTTCTTTTTCGTCATTCCCGCGTAGGCGGGAATCTACATCAACAATGTAACAGATTCCCGTGTTCAAGGGAATGAACCTTATACTAACTTCCCATTTTTCAGAACAAGTCTTTTATCCATTTGTTGCGCTAGCTCGGTAGAATGTGTAACCGTTACTAAAGTAACATTTTCATCATTACTCAACTGAATAAGTAATTCTGAAAGCGCAGTCGCGTTATCTTCATCAAGTGCTCCTGTAGGTTCATCGGCCAGGATTAATTCCGGCTTATTTATTAATGCACGAACAACCGCAGTTCTTTGGCATTCACCACCCGACATTTCCGATGGTTTTTGATTTCGTTGTTCCCAAATCCCAACCTTCTGAATGAGATGTTCAGCCCACTCTTTTTGTTGTTTTGAAATTTTATTTCCTTGTGGCAACAATGGCAACAACACATTTTCCCACAAAGTAAGTTGAGGCATTAAATGGTGCAACTGAAAAATAAAACCAAGATGTTGGTTTCGGAATATTGCCAGCTCTTTTTTGGAATATCCGATAATATTTTTGCCATCGAAAATTACGTCTCCCGAATCGGGCAAATCGAGCGCACCAATTAAATTTAACAAGGTTGTCTTACCTGAACCGCTGGGTCCAATAATGGCAATTTTTTCTCCTTTCCCAATTTCAAGATTTAGTTCTTTCAATACCGGACGAAAACTGTGTGCTCCGATTTGACCGTAGCCTTTTGATATGTTTTGTAGTTGTAAAAGCATAATGTTTTTCTTGTCAACCTGAAAGAAATCGAAGGGTTGAATCTATATTTTACTTACTAATATCCTTAAACTACGCTCAGAATGACTACTGTCACAGTGAGCGGAGTCGAACTGTTTCTATTTTAAATTATTTCCAAAATTAGAAAAATGAGAATTATTCTGACAAACAGAAAACTCCTTCAATTTACCCCAATTTTTTTCAATCAATGCCTCTTTTTTCTTTCGAGACCACCCCTTTATTCTTTTTTCCCATTGTTCTGCAATTCGAAAATCATTAAATGTTTCATAAAAAACTAATTTTACCGGGCGGCGTTTAAATGTAAAACTATCCGAGGAAATTCCCTCATTGTGCTCGTCAATTCTTCTGATAATATCATTTGTTATTCCTGTATAATAACTCTCATCCCGACATTTCACAATATAAACATGGAACAATTTCATAATTTCTAGTTCTAAACTATCCTTCGACTACGCTCAGGATGACTGTTGTCACAGTGAGCGGAGTCGAACTGTTAGACCTTCATATAATTCAATAATTTCAGCAGCGTGATTGTGAATATTAAAATTCGCCTCAGTTCCTACGCGGCCATTGATACTCAACTGTTCCAATTTTTCCGGATCGTTTAACAAATTTGCCCAGGTTTCGCTTAATTTTTCCGGGGAATTGGGCATGTATATAACACCGCCTCCTGCAAGTTCAGTAATTTCGGGGAATGCTCCCAAAGCAGGTTGAACAAGAGGAACTCCCGATGCCATCGATTCCAGCAAATACATTCCAAACGCTTCTCCAATTCGAACAGGTACCGAAATCAACGAAACCTGTTTGTAAAATTCGTGCTGCGCCTCATTTTCATATTCAGGTAAAATATCAAAAGAATCCAATAAATTATTTTCCCCTATTTTCCTTTTTTGTTCTTTAATAAATTTGTTATCGTCGCCAGTTGAACCGCCGGTTGCAATCAATTTTACATCTTCAAAACCCGGCTTTTTCTTCAATTCAATAAAAGCATCTACAACAATATCAAAACCATTTTCGTGGCACATCCGCGAAATGTATCCAACATTTCTTTCCTTTTCTTTGGTAGAAATAAATTGGTAATCATTAGAATCCACACCGAGATACAAAGTATGGACACTTTCGTCAGTAAGTTCCATTTTCTCTTTCATTGTATCTGCAAAATAATTACTCACCGCAATAATCGCATCCAAATCCTGTGCTTTACGGTGCATCAGTTTCCATATTTTATCTTGAAATTTTGGGTTCATGGCATCTACCCACACGTCTTCGTCTTGCAACGAACAAACAATTGGCACGCCTGTTTTCTCTTTCAACTTTTTGGCCAGTCCCAAAAGTAAGGCATTTGAAATGTGAATGATATCGGGTTTGCAATGTCCCGCAATCCAGTTTACCATATTATCCAGCTCCTCTTTTTGTTCTCCTTCTTCACCCAACAACATCGAAATGGTCATGTCTTCCAGCCCTTTTGCACGGGTTGAACCAGCCATCGAAGCAGCCATTTTCATCATAGGTTTTGAGTTGAGCAACTTATCGAACCACTTTGGAGCTTTTCTGAAAATGGGATAAACCTGCTTTAGATAGGTACTAATTGCTCCATAAAAAATAGGAATGTCGGTAATGTCGTGTTCATCGGCAAACAACGGTAGATACATTGGGATTTTAATAACCTGGTGTCCAAGGTTTCTCATTGCATCCACGTATTTGCTGTCGCGCAGGCAATTCCCACAATAAAAACTTCCTCCCGAACCGGGTATAATTTGTATGATATTCATAAAAAAGGTGAGCCCCCTCCATCTCCCCCTAAGGGGAGGGTAAGAAAGCTTTTTAATTAATTATTTATATTCCAATATTTTATAACCCTTTTCCTGATTCTCCCCTTGGGAGAGATGCCGAAGACAGAGGGGTTTCCTACTTTCCAAAACAATATACATTTCCATCGTACGCGCCAACAAATATTTTACCGGCTGCAACGGCAGGATTACTAATAATCTGGCTACCGATTTCGTAACTCCAAACAACTTTCCCGTCAGAAAGGTTTACAATCGCCAAATCGCCACGCATGTTTGCAACAATAACTTTATCTTTTACAATTACAGGCGATGCTTCCACATGTTTTCCAGTATTGTATTCCCACAATTTTTTACCATTATTCTTATCAAAACAGTACAAAAATTTATTGTGATTTGCGGTTAAAACTTTATTTCCTATAAGCGCCGGCGATGCAATAAATTGAAGTTTGGTAGTTTCATGCTCCCACTCCCACAATGTTTTATCGGAGGCAATATCAACTTTAAAAAATCGCCCATCGTAGTCACCAATGTATGCATTTCCGTCGGTTACCGTAGTCGAACCGGCAACATAAGTAGCCACATCTATTTTCTTCACCATTTGTCCCGAAGCGATATCAACCATGTGCAAGTATCCATCACAGCCACCGAAAAATGCAGCTCCATCTGTACAAGTAGCAGCTCCGTTTATAAAATTGTCTGATTCGTATTTCCATCTCACTTTCCCGGTTTTTGAATCTACACAATGAAGGTAATAGTCGTAACTCCCTACCAAAATACTTGTTGTGTCTCCATCTGTCCACCAATTTGCCGAGCCAATAATCTGGTTATCGGTCTCGTATTCCCACAATTTTTTACCGGAATTTAAATCAAGTGCAAATAAAGTTCCATCCAAATTCCCAACATATATAACGTTCTTAAGAATAAGAGCCGGAGCTTCAATTACATTTCCAGTATCGAATTTCCAAAGCAATTTACCATTTGTATCGAGGCAATAAACAAATCCGTCGGTTGAGCCAATTACCACTTTGCCGTTTGCAACTACGGGTGCCGATTTAATATTATCTCCGGTCTCGAATGTCCACAATAATTTTGGGGAATTAGGAATTGTAGTATTCGCAAGGCCTTTAAGATTTTGGTCGCCACGGAAAATTGGCCAGGAATCGTTTGACTGCGCAAAAACCTGACTATTAATAAATATTAGTATTCCAATTAGTAAATATCGATTCATATTTTTGATTTTAGAATGATGATTAACGAATACTGATTTTAGATTTAAATTTCGAATCGTTAATCTAAAATCATCATTCAATATTCCTTGTTTTTTTTCAATGAAATTGCTCCTGTCGGACAACCATTTGCCACTTTTATTGCTGTTTCTGTTAATCCTTTTTCCAATTCTTCGTTAAACGGAACACCAATTTCAACATCAAAACCTCTGCCAATATACGTAAAACCTAAATTCTCTCCATACTTTTCAGTGAGACGAACGCAAATTCCACATTTTATACACTTTTGTGGTTCGTAAATTACCAATCCGTGATTTATCTGTTTTGTAATATGTCTTCGCTCGCTGGTTTTAAACCTTTTTTGATTTACGTTATATTGGTCAGAATATTCACGCAATTTGCAATCGTCTATGCCACGACAATCGCAATGCAAACATCGTTTGGCCTCGGCAATGGCTTCTTCTTTCGAGAATCCGGCATGTCCTCCGGATTCCGGAAATATTCGTTTTCCTTCCACTGATTCCTTAATGTATTCAGCAAATTCATTAACAACCAAACGGCCAAACCTCGAATTAAACAATCGTGGTTCGCCTTTTATTTTTTGTTGATTCAAATATTGCATCACCGAAAAAGCTACCTCTTTTCCCTGTCCTACTGAACGAACAGCTAATTTAGATGAGCGCAAAACATTTCCAATGGCAAATATTTTTTCATCGGAAGTTTCGTAGGTATTTCTATCGGCTACAATTCCTTTTGGAGTAGCTTTCAAATGGAATAAATCTGAGTCTTCTGAAATTGCACCAGTCGCAATAATTATTGCATCGAACTCTTTTTTATACGATTCTATCACTTCAGAATTAATCTCTTTTCCACCCTGAAATTCAACTCCGGTTTCAAGAATTAAATCAATTTCCTTATCCAAAACATCGAGTGGTAAAATTTCTTCGGAAATGGCAGTTCGAAGCAAACCTCCTGCTTTTTCTTTTTTATCAACCAAGGTAACCTGAATTCCTTTTAACTGAAGATAATAAGCCGCTGCTAAACCAGCCGGACCGGCACCAATTACGGCCACTTTTTTTCCTGTTTTTTCAATCAAAGGTAATTCAGTTTGGTTCCCATCGTCACCAACAATTCGTTTTAACAAACAAATAGAAATGGATTCGTCAACCGTTTTTCGATGGCAGGCACCTTCGCATGGAGCCGGACAAATTCGGCCTAAAACAGCGGGTAAAGCAATGTCTTTTTTCACCACTTTTAATGCTTCATCAAATTTACCAGCGGCAATTAAACGGTTCATTTGAGGAATGTCCATGTGAGCCGGGCAAGCAATCTGACAGGGTGCTTCACAATCCCCAACATGTTCGCTGAGTAATAATTCAAGTGCAGTTTGCCGTGCTTCTTTTATTTCATCATCTTCGGTTACAATCTCCAAACCGTTGGTTGCTTTTACCGAACACGAAGGGAAAAGTTTACCATTCGATTGGTCTTTTACCAGACAAAGCATACACGAAGTAAAATGTTCCAATTCGTCGTGCCAGCACATATTTGGGATTTCGAAGCCCATTTTTTGTGCCGCCTTCATTACCGAAGTTCCCTCTTCAACCTGAATTTCTTTGTTATTTATTTTTAGTGTAATCATTTTAAAATTGTTGCAAAGGTGCAAAATCGCCAAGTTTGTTTTCTTTTTTGAAACCAGAGGTTTCACATGTTTATAGAAATGAATGTGTTAACTTTTTGTTCGACTCCGGCTGGAGTCGTATTTTCAAATAACCATTTTGTTCTATAACCATTTGACCTCTTTTCTTTAATCAACATTTTACGTGTTGCCCCATGCAACTCCTTCCTTTTTCCAATACCTCAACGTGGGGCAAATTACATTTTGTTTTTTTACACAGGGCGTTGCCCTGTGCTTTTATCTTTCACCCTTTCAGGGCTTTTTGTTTCAATCTTTTACAATTACAGTTCTCTTTAAATTTTCAACATTGAACTTTGATTTTTTTTCAAACATCCTTCGACTACGCTCAGGATGACAATAACTTTCAACTTTGAACTCGGAATTTTGAACTTTCTTACTTCACATCAATTGCATCCTCAGGACAAACGGCACGACATGCATCGCATTTAATACAGAGTTCTGTGTCGATTGAATGTTTTTCGTGCGGCGTGAATGGAATTGCATCAACCGGACATTTTTGTACGCACATGGTGCAGCCGATACAATTGTCGTTCACCGAATAAGTAATCAGTTTTGTACATTTTCCGGTTGGACAAACGCCATTAATATGCGCTTCGTATTCATCACGGAAATATTTCAAAGTACTCAAAACCGGGTTTGGTGCAGTTTTTCCCAATCCGCATAAACTTCCTTTTTTGGTCCACTCTGCCAGTTTCTCCAACTCCTCGATGTCTCCTTTTTTCCCTTTTCCTGATGTGATGTTGTTGAGGATATCCAGCATTCGTTTTGTACCAACTCTGCAAAATGTACATTTTCCACACGATTCTTCCTGTGTAAACGAAAGAAAATAACGTGCAATATCAACCATACAATCTGTATCGTCGAGCACCACTAATCCTCCGGAACCCATCATCGCACCCATTTCGCTTAACGACTCGAAATCGATTGGCGTGTCTCCATATTCAGCCGGAATGCAACCTCCTGAGGGACCTCCAATTTGAACGGCTTTAAATTTACGACCGTTGGCAATTCCACCGCCAATTTCGTCAATTACCTGTTTAACGGTAATTCCCATAGGAACTTCAATTAGTCCGCCGCGGGCAATTTTACCTGCCAATGCAAACACTTTTGTTCCGGCACTTTTTTCGGTGCCAATAGCTGCAAATTTATCTGAACCTTCACGAATTATATAAGAAATCTGTGCTAATGTTTCGGTGTTGTTCACCAGCGTTGGATAACCCCACAAACCATTCTCTGCGGGGAAAGGTGGACGTATTTTCGGATAACCACGATTCCCTTCGATGGAGCTAATCAAGGCAGTTTCTTCGCCACAAACGAAAGCTCCGGCACCTTCATAAATCTGAAGATTGAGATTAAATCCCGTTCCTAAAATATTGTCGCCCAATAAATTATTTTCTTCACAAATCTTAAGGGCTTCGCGAATACGTTTTACTGCCAGCGGATATTCCGCACGGATATAAAAATAGCCCTGATGAATTCCAACTGCATAGGCTGCAATTACCATTCCTTCGATAATTCGATACGGATACGATTCCAAAAGCATCCGGTCCATAAAAGCACCGGGGTCACCTTCGTCTCCGTTACAAATTATATATTTCGTTTCACTTTTTTGCTTTTTAACCAAGCCCCATTTTACTCCGGTTGGAAATCCTGCTCCACCGCGACCACGAATTCCGCTATTTTTTACTGCTTCCACAACTTCATCGGAAGTCATAATTTCAAGTACTTTTTTCATGGCAGTAAAACCGCCGCGTTTTTTGTACTCCTCAATATCTAGTGGATTAATAATTCCCCGATATTCGGTTGCGATGGGTACTTGTTTTCCAAGAAACGAAGCCACGGGTTTCTCGCGCATACCAATTTCATAACGTTGCACACCATCCCAGTTCCGATCGGTTTGTATGGTTTCGGCTATATTCAGTAATTTATTTTTGGTTCTTGCCAGAATCCCCGGTGCGTCAAAATGATTGTCAACAATATTTTTCACATCCTCGGGTTTAACTTTTGCGTATAAAATTGGCTCGCCTTCGTTTGGCACAATTTCGACCAAAGGAACCTGATGGCACATTCCAACACAACCCACATGTTTAAGCGTTACACGCAGTCCACTTTCGTTAATTACACTTTCAATTTCATTTTTAATATCTTCGCTACCACTTGCCACACAACACGAACCAAGCCCAATTCGGATTTCTCCTTTAATTTCTGAACCATCAGCTTTTCTGGCTTTTTTTGAGCTTTTTTTACCAGTCTGACTTTCAAAATCTTCAATAACCTGACCAACTTGGTCGGGTGCAACGTGACCGTAAGTTGTACCGTCGATTTGAACAACCGGAGCTAAAGTACAACATCCCAAACAGGCAACTTTTTCTAATGTGTAAGTTCCTGAATCTTCGGTGTTAATACCCTCGGGCAATTTTAATTCGCGACGAAAAGCATCGTAAACCTGTCCGGCACCTTTTACATGACAAGCAGTTCCCACACATATTTTAACAATGTGTTCGCCAACCGGTGCCAGCCTGAATTGCGAATAGAAACTGGCAACACTCATTATTTCGGCCGAAGTAATTGATGTTTTTTCAGCAACGTATCGCAATGTATCTTCAGGCAAATAATTGTATTCGTTTTGAATGGCTTGCAAAATCGGAATCAGGCTCTTTTTTGTTGAGCCTTTTTCGGTGATTATCTGGTCTATATTTTGTAAATTGTTTGTCATTAAGTTCGTCTCATTTTTTGTCATTTCGAAGAAGGAACGACTGAGAAATCTAATTCAATAAAGAGATTTCTCACTTCGTTCGAAATGACAGCTCTTTTTATTTCCCAATACAATACAAATTATTTTCTCCGCGAATAAAAATGTGTCCATCGCTGAATGCAGGAGTTGTTCCGGCAATTTCGCCCAATTCATTTTCGCTGATTAATTTCATCTCTTTTCCGAATTCGTACACACGCATCATTCCGTCGTTATCCATCATAAAAAGTTTACCATCAGCAAGCATTGGCGATGAATATAATGTTGTACCCACATCGTGTTCCCAGTATTGTTCACCGGTTTTCGCATCATAACAAACCAGCACGCCATAACTTGTGGCGATAATTAATAATCCGTTGTGTGCCAGCGGGCTTGAAGCTTCGGGAAGGTACTCATCGTTTTCCCAAATAATTGAACCGTCTTTTGGATTGATAGCTACCAAAGTGGCGTATTCGTTACCGGCAAATACAACACCATCGCTAAAACCAACCGATGGTCCAACTTCACCCATCATACATTCTGTTGACCAAAGTTCCACACCTGTCTCAATATCGTAACCTGCAACAATTGGATCGGCAGTTAAAATAAGTTGATATTTGCCATCAACTTCTGCCAACACCGGACTTGCCCAAGAAATTTTAGATTTCCGCACAGTTTCCCAAATAACTTCTCCGGTAGCTGCATCAAGTGCTATGGCTTTTCCTCCTTTATTCGTATCGTACTGAATTAACAATTTATTTGCCCATGTAATTAACGATGATGAATGTCCGTAATGATTGTCAGGAATTCCCATATTCTTTGCCCAAATCCGTTTGCCATTCATATTGAAAGCAATTACATCGCCATTGGCAAAAATGGCAAAAACGCGTTTCCCATCGGTTGTTAATGTGGGTGCAGAAAAACCGGTATCTTCTGTAACTTTTGGAAGAGTTGCCGGCGAACCTGTTATATTATCCGCAATTCCTGTCCATAACAATTTCCCATCGGCGCGATTGTAACAATAAACTTCACGGCTTTGCTTATCTGCACCTGCAACAAAAATTTTGTCGCCCCAAATTACCGGCGAATTAAACCCGTGTTTTGGAATGGGTGATTTCCAGAGAATGTTTGTTCCGGTAATACCGTCCCATTCGTTTGGAATATTTTTGTGAGAAACAACACCTTGTCCGAGCGGGCCGCGAAATGAATTGTGATTTTTTTGAAGATCAGCCATCGTTACGCCTGTGGAAACTGATGGTTTTGGAGCTTCTTTTTCTACAACAACTTCTAATTTTTTTTCTGCCGTATTTTCCTGAGCAGAAGTTTCAGGCTGGACTGCTTCTAAAGTTTCAGGAGTGCCATTTTCTATAGGCGAATTTTGTTCAGTTGTTTCGGCTGCTTGTTGAGGCATTTCTCCTACTTCAATTACTTCAATTCCTTCATCAACAGGTGTAATTTCTGCTTCTGCTACTTCGGTTTGAACATCGTAATAATTTAGGTGATTTACCGTGGCAAACGATGCACCAAACGCAAAAATAAAAACTACGGCTCCAACAATAATAATTCCTTTTTGCGCCAGAATCCGGCTTACAATTTCGTTTTCGTGAACTGTATCGGGTTGTTCAATTTTGGCTTTGGCAGAATAAAAAACGCGTAATGCAAAAGCCAAAACAATAGCTCCAAACAGCAATAAATAAGCTCCTGTTTTTACTTGCCACTGACTATTAAAATAGGCTTTTCGAGCCAGCAAATCGAAATTACGGATTTCATTTTTTAACTCTTCGTTGTTGGCATCGTCTTTTAATCTTTCGACTAAAGCCACCAATACTTTACTTTCGATGGGGTCGTTTTTAGAAACCTGCCAGAAATTAAGAAGCAATAATAAAGCTACTGTAATGGAGAATATTCCTGCAATTACGGCAATGTTTTCTGATAATTTTAATTTGTCGGTATTGGTCATGTTTTAAAAAGTTGGAAGACGGAAGTCAGAA
>CAYZBC010000143.1:0-12520 GCA_964476535.1 uncultured Maribellus sp. | reverse complement strand
GAATAAAATAGAGGGAGTTAGCCAGGAAGAACTTTCGTTTACGTCGTTGCCAATCTCACCAATGTTCGACCAGAGGTCTTTCATGTTTCCGGTAATATTCATCTCCGAAACCGGCTGAGTAATTTTGCCACTTTCAATCAGAAAACCTTCAATTCCGTACGAGAAATCACCAGTGGTTCCGTTACTATTTCCGCCATTAAACCCCGTAACTAAAATTCCTTTCTTAAGCGATGCAATCAATCCGTTCAAATCTTTATTCCCGGTTTCGAAAACAAGGTTTGTTGTGCCGCCACTTGTGGGATCCATCTCCAGTTTTTTACCGTAATAAGTATCGATGTAATAGGTTTTTAGAACTCCTTTTTCGAAAACAGCTCTTTTTTTTGTAGCCAGACCTTCACCATCGAATAGTCGCGAACCTCTTCCCGAAACAATAAAAGGGTCGTCTGTAATCGTCAATTTCTCATCAGCGATTTTCTCTCCCAATTTATCGATTAAAAAAGAATTTTTTTGCTGAATAGCAGAACCGCTCAAGGCAGAAATAAGTGGTCCAAAAATTCGCCCAATCTGTTTGTTTTCAACAATCATGGGCATTCTCTCTGAAGCTAATTTCTTCTGACCAATTTTATCAAGAGCTCGTTTTAGTGCTTTTTCACCAATTTTACTTTTCTCCAGTTTATCAAAGAAAATAGCACTTTCGCTCCAGCTCGACTCGGGTCTGGCATCGTCACCTTTAACCGATACCGAAGCGTACAAACCAAAGTGAGAACTTGAAGTATCTCCTTCAAATCCGTTGCTGGTAACCATTACTCTTTCGTTGAGGCCATCGTAATAACTGGCCGAAACCGAAATTAATCGCTCATCTTGTCCAAGCACCTCTTTTTCTGCTGAAAAGGCCAAATCAATTTTTTCCTGAGGACCTATTTTGCTAAAGTTTGAATCCAGCGTTTGCAACGATATGCCACCACCTTTATAATAAAGTTCTGGTTTCGGCAGCGTTCTAAACTCATCCTCCGATAAAAATTTTGTTCCTTCAATGGCCTCTTCAATAAAACGGGCCAAATCTTCCTTTTTCATTCGGTTGGTAGAATGTGCCGAATATTTTTTGTCAACAAATAACCGGATGGAAAGACTACTTTGAATTGCCTGTTCCAATTTCTCAATTTTCTCTTCGCGAACATCAACACTGCTGCTTTGGCTGTTGGCAATACTTACGCTTGCTTGTTGGGCGCCATTTTCGAGTGCATGCGTTATTGCCCATTTTGCTAATGTATATTTTTCTTCTTTTGTCATTTTTTTAAACTTTCAACATTAAACTCAAAACATTTTATGCAATTGTACCTCCTACCGTCATTTTTTTAACCAGTACCGAAGGAAGCCCGCAGGTAACCGGAACGGATTGACCGTCTTTGCCACAAGTCCAGGTTCCATTGTCCATTAAGTAATCGTTTGCAGCCATTGAAATGTCAGCTAATGCCTGAGGTCCGTTGCCAATAATATTGACATCTTTTATTGGTTGAGTAAGTTTTCCTTTTTCGATTAGATAACCCGATTTCGCAAAGAAAGTGAAATCACCGGCACCAATTTTAACTTCGCCATTTGTAAAATTATCCAGATATACACCGTAGTCAACATTGGCTATTAAATCTTCTTTTGAATGCGATCCAACTTCCATATACGTTGCACGCATCCTCGGTATCGGAATATACCTGAATGATTCTCTACGACCATTTCCGGTTGGATTTACACCATAAAATTTTGAACTTATTCTGTCGTGGAGGTAACTATTTAAAATACCATCTTTTACCAGATAAGTTTTTTCAACATCATTCCCTTCATCATCAATATTTATTGAACCACGATTGTTTTCTATTGTTCCATCATCAACAATATTGATAAAATTTTCGGCCACTTTTTTGCCCATTTTATCGCTAAAAATAGAAGTACCTTTTCGGTTAAAATCGGCCTCGAAAGTGTGCCCGATTGCCTCGTGAAGTAAAATACCTGAGCCCCCAGCTCCCATTACAACCGGCATTTCTCCGGCCTTTGGTTTCACCGCTTCAAATAGAATATTCGTTCTGGCAATGGCTTCTTTCGAAAGTTCGTCGATTAAATTATCGTCTAACCATTCAAAACCCTTTCGGAATGAACGGGCAGAATATGCATTTTCAATCTGTTCCCCTTTTTGCATAATACAAACCACGCCAAAACTTATCATTGGGCGGTAATCGTAAGTTAACCTGCCTTCCGAATTAAAGAACAAAACATAACTTGTTTCATCGTTTAAAAAGGCATTTACTTTTATAACTTTTTCATCGAGGGCGAATACTTTGTCGTTAATTTTTTGAACGAAAGGAACTTTATCTTTTACAGAAACATCGTCCCATTTATTAGTAATGCTATAATAATCAGAGGGTACTTTTTCATTCACTGCACCCGCATTAAACTCGGCATTGCTTGTTGCAATGTTAGCAGCCATTTTTGCTGCGTTCAACATGTCGCTTAAAGTTATGTTCTCTGAGTAAGCAAAACCGGTTTGGTCGCCTTTTAAAACCCGGATTCCAACTCCAAAGTCTATGTTTGAATACGCACGGTTTACTTTCCCGTCTTCCAGTCCAAGGCTGTTTGTTGTTTTGTGTTCGAAAAACAGGTCGGCATAGTCGCCTCCCTTACTCATGGCTGTTGCAATAACTTTCTGCAACATTTCAGTTGAAACTTCAAAATGGTCTAAATAACTTTTCACGTTTGATGAAATTTGTACGTTTTGGCACGATTGCACGAAGGGGGGTAAAATTACACTCCCCGCTGCAAACATACCACTTGTTTTGATAAAATTACGTCTGTTTACATTCATAGCTTTTAAATTTTCATTCGAAAGTAAAACAATTAGATTTATAATTTTTATGACAATTGTAATATTTTGATTATTAGTTTGCTCAATATGATTTCATTACAACGGGCACCGGTTATTTTTTTCGTACAAAAACAAATATTCGAATTTTCACAGAACCATCCAACAAGGGCTATTTAAATAATATACGATATATTTTGTGTGTACTACTTATTTTTATAGGTATTTGTTAATAAAACATATAAATTACAAAAACATACCCCTCTATTTTGCTGTTTATTGTAAATAATAATATTTTTGAACTTGAAACATAATTAAAAAGAAACGATATGGCAGAATTTAGATTTAAAGCAATGGAAGAGGTACTTAACCGGAAACCCATTGAAGTTGTGAGAGAAGAGAACTTGATTTCAGATTATTATGGAATGTTGGTATTCGATAATGCCAAAATGAAAAAATACCTTTCGAAAGAAGCTTTTAAGGCGGTTACAGATGCCGTTGAAAAAAATACAACCATCGACCGCAAAATGGCTGATCAAGTAGCACAGGGAATGAAAGCCTGGGCGGTTGAAAACGGAGCTACTCACATTACTCACTGGTTTCATCCTTTAACCGACGGAACAGCAGAAAAGCACGATGCATTTATTGTACATAGTGCAGACGGCGGAGTTATCGAATCATTTTCGGGAAGTCTGCTTGCACAACAAGAACCAGATGCTTCTTCGTTTCCAAGTGGAGGAATTCGTCAAACATTTGAGGCCCGTGGATATACTGCATGGGATCCTTCTTCACCTGCATTCATTAGCGAAACAACATTAACTATTCCAACCGTATTTATTTCATATACTGGCGAGGCTCTCGATAACAAAACACCTCTTTTAAGAACACTGAATGTCGTTGATAAAGCTGCAACTGCAGTGTGCCAGTATTTCGACAAAAATGTAAATACAGTAAAAGCCAATTTGGGTTGGGAACAGGAATATTTTCTAATTGACGAAGCGCTTTACATGGCTCGTCCCGATCTTATTTTGACTGGTCGCACATTAATGGGACATGCTTCTTCCAAAGATCAACAGTTAGACGATCATTATTTTTCATCTATTCCAACCCGGGCAAACCGGTTTATGCAAGATGTAGAGAACGAAGCCTATAAATTGGGAATTCCTGTAAAAACAAGACACAACGAAGTTGCTCCGAACCAGTTTGAGTTTGCTCCTATTTTTGAAGAGGCAAACCTCGCAAACGACCATAATCAGCTAATTATGGATATTATGGGGAAAGTTGCACGCAGGCATAAATTCCGTGTATTATTTCACGAAAAACCATTTGCCGGAATTAACGGCTCAGGAAAACACAACAACTGGTCGCTTGCTACCAACACAGGAGTAAATCTTTATAAACCGGGGAAAAATCCAAAATCGAATTTACAGTTCCTAACCTTTGTTATTAATACGCTAAAAGCAGTTTACGATAGTCAGGATTTATTACTGGCAAGTATTTCATCGGCTTCAAACCAGCACCGTTTGGGAGCCAACGAAGCTCCTCCATCCATCATCTCAGTATTTTTGGGAACAGAAGTTTCAAATATGCTCGACTTAATGGAAGAAGCAGTGGTTGATCGCAAAATGACACCCGATGAAAAAACAGCTTTAAAATTGAATATTGGTCGAATTCCGGAAATTATTTTGGATAGTACCGACCGAAACCGAACTTCGCCTTTTGCATTTACCGGAAACCGTTTTGAGTTTCGTGCAGTGGGTTCGTCGGCGAATAATGCATCTGCATTAATCGTATTAAATACAGCTGTTGCCAACCAATTGAATAAATTTAAAGTTGACGTTGACGTTTTAATTGAAAAAGGAGTTAAAAAAGACGAAGCAATTTTTCAGGTACTTAAGGAATTAATTATCCAGTCGAAGCCAATTCGTTTTAATGGTGATGGTTACAGTGCCGATTGGGTAAAAGAAGCTGCCAAAAGAGGATTAGTAAATACGAACAGAGTTCCCAAAGCAATATCGGCATACCTGAGTCAAAAGAGTAAAGCTTTGTTTGGAGATTTAGGGATTTTCAATGAATCGGAACTGAATGGCCGTGTGGAGGTGGAGTATGAAAAATTCATCATGAAAATTCAAATTGAGGCTCGTGTATTAGGAGATCTGGCAATTAATCACATTGTCCCTACGGCAGTTCAATACCAAACCATGCTGTTGGAAAATGTTAAAAACCTGAAAGAAGTATTTTCAGGTGAAGAATACAAAGAACTTTCCAGTGGTCGTATCGAATACATTAAGGAGATTGGCAGCCATGTTTCGGCAATAAAAATTAAATGTAAAGAGATGATTGAAGCCCGGAAAAAAGCCAATGTTATTGTTGAGGCTTCGGAAAAAGCAGAAGCTTACGATGCAGAAGTTCGACCTTTTCTCGATGATATCAGAAGCCATATTGATAGATTGGAATTGATTGTTGACAACGAAAAATGGCCATTGCCTAAATACCGCGAATTACTGTTTGTAAGATAAGCCATTAGTATAGCACTAATTTAAAAAAAACTCTTCATCGACTGATGGAGAGTTTTTTTTTAGTTATCAAGTTTTACTATTCTTTTTTACCGAATTATACTTAACAAGTTAATCTAACGTTATTTTAAAAAATATTTTACTTTTACTTCCCAAAATATTACGGTATGAACGTTAGGTTAGCTTTGCTTTTTTTATTGATTGTTTTATTAAGCGGATGCAGTGCTTCGAAATATGGAAGAGATGCAATGCTCTCTCATGATATTGGCGAATATTACAAAGCGATTGAAAAATACCGAAAAGCAAGCCGAAAAGAAAAAGACCGCGAAAAACGACAACTTTACGCATTTAAAACTGCCGAATGTTACCGTGCTATTGGCGATTACGAAAGAGCTGAATTGTATTATAAAAATGCCATTCGCAGAGGATATGCCGATGAAATTGCGTTGTTGTATCATGCCGATATGTTGCGCGCAACCCAACAATACGAAGAATCAATAGAAACATATCGCATTTATTTAGATTCGGTACCCGGCGATGAGCACGCTTTAGCAGGATTAGAATCCATTCAGAAAACGCAGGATTGGGTGGCAAATCCAACCCGTCATATTATAAACCCTATTAAAGAACTCAACTCGCGGGCAAGCGATTATTCGCCGGTTTTTGTAGCAGGTCGCGACAACGAAATAATATTTACATCAACTCGGAAAGCGGCTACCGGAAAACGAGAAAGTATGATTACCGGGCAAAGTTATGCTGATTTGTTTCGTGCAACTTTTGGTGTACAAAAGCAAAAATGGGAAGAGCCTAAATTATTAGATGAAATCATGATTGTGAATACCGGTGATGAAGAAGGTGGAGCATCTCTTTCTTCAAACGGCGAGCAGATGATTTTTACGCGCTGCCGCTACGATAAATCACAGGCTTTAGGATCCGAATTATATGAATCGTCGCAATCGAGAGGAACGTGGTCGAATCCGATAAAAGTTCAAGTGGTTGGCGATAGCATTATTGCCGCGCACCCCGCACTAAACGAGGATGAAACCATACTTTATTTTGTTTCGGATATGGTAGGAGGGTACGGAGGAAAAGACATTTGGCGCGCCGAAAAAAAAGGCGCGGATTATACAAAAGCTGTAAATATGGGCCCAGCCATAAATACTCCAGGAGACGAAATGTTCCCGTTTGTTCGCGATAATGGAGAACTCTACTTTTCATCGAATTACCACATTGGAATGGGGGGCTTCGATATTTTTCTTGCAAACAAAGATGAAGATGGAAACTGGACCATCGAAAATATGGGGTCGCCAATGAACTCACCTTTCGACGATTTTGGGATTTCTTATGTGGTTGACGAAAATAAGGGGATGTTTTCTTCCAACAGAAAAGGATCGCGTGGCGACGATATTTACTCCTTTTTAGTGCCACCTAAAATCTATTCGGTTGAAGGTGAAGTTTTTAACAAAGAAACCAATTCAAAAATAGATGGAGCCACAATTCGAATTATTGGCACAGATGGCACCAACCTGAAAATGCGCACAAAAAATGGCAAATTTCAGTTAAAACTAAAACCGGAAACAGAATATATTTTTGCTGCTTTTAAGGATGGGTTTTTGCGCGACAAGGCAACTGCCAACACCATTGGAATGGCAGACAGCCGCGATTTTAGGTTCGAAATGTTTTTAACACCCACCGATGCGCCCATTAAAGTTGAAAATATTAATTACGAATTTGCAAGCTGGGAGTTGTTGCCTGAATCGAAAATAGCATTGGATACTGTTGTTCAGGTTTTAGTGTTTAATCCAACCATTACAATTGAACTAATGGCACACACCGACCACGTTGGTGGCGACCAATTTAATTTCGATCTTTCACAAAAACGGGCACAAAGTGTTGTCGAGTATTTAATCGAGAAAGGAATTAATCCACAACGTTTAGTTGCCAAAGGTTATGGCGAAACCTGGCCAAAATTAATTACTCGCAGTTTGGCACAGAAATACGACTTCTTAAAACGAAATGATGAATTAACGGAAGAGTTTATTTTGAAACTTACGCCAGAACAACAGGAAATTGCAACAGCAATTAATCGACGCACAGAATTCCGTGTACTCTCCACCGATTTTATTGAACGTTTTGATGCTGAACTTGAGAAGTAATTTATTGAATTAAATATCCATTGAAGGCCTTTGCGCAAAACAGTGAAGGAAAACTTAAATTGTAGGGAGCATTAATCTTTGCTGTTTGTTTCAACCAACGGATCTTATTCGCATTAAATAATCGATTCCTAATTTTTTCTATTTTTTAAAAGGTGTTGCCACGTTCCAGGTTCGCAAAGCATTGTTAAAACCACCGGGACCATCGCCGGTGGCGCAATACAAACAAACCGGTTTTCCGTTTTCAATTAATAGTTGCGGGCGTTCGAAACTACCAAGATTTTCCAACGTTCCATCATCCCAGGTAATTTCACGCGAATAAGCTTTTGCCGGATTACTAATTATCCATTCAATTCCATTCTTCGATGTTGCATGAACTCCTGCATGATATTCATCCGTAAGAGTACCGGACTGATCTTTTGCAATCATTTCGTAATGATCGTTAACCCACCATATATACGGATCTTCAACATGAAACTCCATGTAATTGTCGCGGATTCTTATAAAAGGCTCGCCTAATTTTTCGGCTTTTGCAACACCCAGGCGTGTTCCCAAATCCGGGACATTTGAGCGATAAACCAAAAGGATACTTCCATCGTCTGCAACACAAGGTGCAGGATTTGTAGTTATGTTACTGTCCCATTTCCCGGGGCGAGGCAATAGAACAGGTTCGTCACTTCTTTCCCACGGTCCAAAAACCGATTTCGAAGTGGCTAAACCAATTCGAAGATTTCCATACGTTTCATTTTTGAAATTTTTGATTTCAGCTGACAAAGGTTCTTTTAACTCTTCTGCCAATGGATCTTCTCCTCCATAAGTTGTTCCGATATAAAACAATAAATAAGTATCACCACTTTTATGAATGGTTGGATTGTGTGTCGTTCTTCCATCCCAAAAGTCTTGTCCACGTTTATTAAATACTACTTCCTGAAAGGTAAAAGGCCCTTCCGGTTTATCGGCCACCGCACGAACTACTTCAGAATAAAAAATGTACCCGTTAAAAAATGGTTTGTCTTTTGGCCAACGCGATGCAAACATATGATATTTTCCATCTTCGCCTTTAATAACCGATGCACCCCAAACCCAAAAATTTTCCATTTCGAAACCACCGTTTTTGACGGATGGAGCTAAATTCTCAATAAATGCTGTGTTCTCTGTGTTTGAATTTGAACATCCAAAAATGAACAAAACGGGTACAATTAAAAATATTCTGAAATGCATTTTGAGCTGGTTTAAATTTACTTAAAGGTAGAAAAACTTTGAAAAAACCATTAATTCTTAAATGCTATTATTTTTTGCTTCGGCTATTCAAAAAAATGTGGACCAAAAATCCCAATGAATCTGAATTTCAAAATCTTCACATAATGGGACGACAAATAATATAAAAACAACTCACAAAACTATGTGCAAATAAACTATAATTTCAATCGGTAATCAATTCCCAAAATGTGTATTGAATTTGAATTGTCGAAATAATCCTGTAAACGATAATAAATTCCGATTCGATGAAGATCGCCTGATTTTCGAGTGAACCCAATATCAAACCTCCCTTTCCGGGTTTCTTTTTCAGTAATATTACGAAACAACTCGTAACTTATAAATGGCCTGATTTTGTTTCCTTTAATATCGTATTTCAATTTAACGCGCGGCCTGAAATATTTCGAGTGGTTATCTCCTTCCTCAACATCAGTGTAATTGGTAAAGCGCGTGCGTAATGAAGCTTCTACCCTACCTAATTCCTTTTTCCCGTTTGCATCAAAAACAAATCGTTTTGACACTTCATTGCCCTTATTTTTTAAATCAGTATTTATTCGGTAAGCGGCGGCGAGATTCAGAAATTTAACAGGTTGGTACGACAATTTTCCATCAATAAGATATTCATCAACCATAAAATCGTCTTGCAAACGAATTTCTGGAATTAAACTAATTTCGAATTTTTTAAACAGTTCTTTTGAGAACTCAAATTCAATCCACGTTCCAAACTTTTTGGTTTTGGCCTGAATAGAAGAAACACAAATAAGAAGGATTACGGTAAGAAATAATATACGATTCATAGCTTAGTCTCCCTTTTTGTAGTTTGTCCTTTTACATCAAAAACAATGTTAATTCGAGCAACATCTCTCAAAAAATCGATTTTCTCAATTTTATAACGTTTAATTTTAATCCCTGTTCGTTCTCTCAAATCTTCCAAGAGTTCCTTTTCTTTGTCTTTGTGTAAATTTTCAATCTTTTCATAAATTATCAAAAGTGAGTCTTCCTGGCGGAGCATCAAAACCTTTTCGAGTGCCCACAATACTCCAACCAAAAGTAAATTTATCAACAAAATCTCAACATATCCGAAGTAGTCTTTCGATATTCCATTTATTACCGATACAGCAATAATTACAAAAAGATAAGTCATCTCTTTCGGTGGAATGGTATCAGTACGATAACGAATAATTCCGAATATGGCAAATAGTCCCAGTGCAAATCCAAGTTCTATTTTTACGTTCTCTAAAAGAAAAACAAGCAGAAATACCGCTATACTAATTGCAAGATAACTAAAGTAAAACTCCTTCTTTCGACTAACCCGAGCATACAACAATACCACGAAAATGGTTGCTGCAAGATTAAATGCAAAACGAATAATTAACGTCAAAATATTGTCAAGATTAAATAAATCTCCGCTTAAAATATTTAATAAGTTCATTCCTTTAGTTTTAAAATTTCTTTATATAAAAACCGCAATCGCGGTTTAAAAGCGTTTTGTTTTAATTCGGGTTCCAGAATTGCCCGACCGGTACAATATTTCGATAATCCGCGTTGCCGAATTTTTTGCCGACGAAGCATCGAAACAATTGGTGACGATTTCAAACTACGTCCTCTTTTTAATTCAAAAATTACCAAATTATCCAATCCAATTTCACCCTGTTTATTCCAAAATTTTGGATAAAAGTCTATTGTGCATCGATCGAGTTTATTTTTATGAATTAATGTTATTCGCTTAAAACTGTTATTTAATTTTGGTAGCAGCAATTGCCCTTGATATATGGAATTTTTCGCAATAAACTCCATTTCCGACAATAAAAAATTAACTGCATCAAAATCTGTTTCAATTCGTTTTTTTATTGTCCGCTTTTTATTTGTTTTCAATTTAATTTCAAGAAAACTGCTCCCCGTAGAAATATATTGCCGCTGTCTTACTTTATGACGATTTAGTTTCCGGTTGTGGTGTTTCAAATACATTGTATTTTCAGGAGTATCGAAATAATTGGTTTGGTAATCCATTAAGCGCTGTCCATTTATTTCCAAAATATCATAATGCGGAAGTGTAAATTCCAAAATCTGATTGAGTTTTGAAATATGAAACCAGTATTTCCGATCGATTCGGTTCATCAATTTCACTTCGTCTATCTCTTCGAGAGAAACAGCTTGAAATTCAGACAATATAGTTTTAAAATCGGTCAATAGTTTAGTTCATTTATTTTAGTCAACAAAAATGTGAAATTAAATCATTAAACATCCTTTAATAAACTAATAAAAAAAACATAGAGCCTTTTCTGGAACAAAACACAGGATATTTACAATACTAAATTCCAATAAAATAAACGGATAACAAAATTGTTATCCGTTTATTTTTGTTTTCAGCATTTTTGTAAGACTGAATTACTATTTTTGAAGGAGTAATCTAAACCTATTAAAATGAATAAATCATCATTCTTAATTCTTATTTTTTCATTCTTTGTTTTAATCTCCTGCCAGGTAAAACAATCAAAAACACCCACCGAAAACCAAAAACCAAACATTATTTTAATTAGTGCCGACGACCTTGGTTGGTCCGACATTGGATGTTATGGCAGCAAAGTGCAAACCCCAAACCTCGATAAACTCGGTGAAGGAGGAATGAGATTTACCCGATTTCATAACACTTCAAAATGTTTTCCATCGCGGGCTTGTTTGTTAACGGGTGTTTATGCACAACAAAATGGTTATGCAAAAACATTCAAAAACCCGATTACAAACGCTGTCACACTTGGTGAAGTTTTAAGAACAGTCGGTTACCGGACACTTTGGTCGGGTAAACACCACGGTTTAGAAAATCCGTATACGCGCGGTTTCGACCGTTATTATGGATTAAAAGATGGTGCCTGCAACTATTTTAATCCAGGCGTTCAACGAATCGGTGAAGGTGCGCCGGCAAGAAAAGGTTCACCCGGTAAAAAAACAGTTCGTTCGTGGTGCGTCGACAGTGTAATGTATAATCCATATACTCCTGTGGAAAAAGATTTTTATACAACCGACTATTTCACAAATTACGCGGTTGACTGGTTAGACGAATACAAAAACGAAAAACAACCCTTCTTTTTATACATGGCATACACAGCACCACACGACCCATTAATGGCGTGGCCCAATGACATTGCAAAATACAAAGGAAAATACGATAATGGTTACGAAAAAACCAGATTAGAACGTTATCAGAAACAGCTTGAAATGGGTTTGATTGACAAGAAATATCAACTTTCAGAAGCCACATTTCAAATCTGGGATGAATTAAATGACTCGGTGAAAGTAGAAGAAATTAGAAAGATGGAAGTTTATGCTGCCATGATCGATCGCTTGGATCAAAACATTGGAAGAATATTAGCTAAATTGAAAGAAGTTGGAAAAGATGAAAACACGCTAATCATGTTTGTCTCCGATAACGGAGCCTCATCAGAAATGGTAAATATAAAAGACGATTATGGCGAAATTGGAACAATGACACGTTGGTCGTCATTAGGCGGAAGTTGGGCAAACGTGGGAAATACTCCTTTTAGGTACTATAAAAATTTCAGTTTCGAAGGTGGTATAAATACACCTTTAATTGCTTACTGGCCGGGTAAAATTAAACCTAAAACATTTACTGAATTCCCGGGGCATATTATGGATTTTATGGCAACACTGGTTGATATTACCGGAGCCGATTATCCCACAGAATTTAACAACCAGCAAATTACTCCAATGCAGGGTCAAAGTTTGCT
>CAYZBC010000142.1:1444-12543 GCA_964476535.1 uncultured Maribellus sp. | reverse complement strand
CTCATGCCTAAAGATACTAACTAAATACGGTATATCCGAGTTAAATCGGTATTATACGATTTTATAAGCCCTGATATAAAAAAACTCGTTTTGGAGAAAGGAAAAATTGCAACCTATAAATTCACAAAACCGATACAAGTCCTTCTCAATGCCAGCAAGGGGTTCAAAAAATCGGGCACAAAAAAAGAGGTCGAAAATGACCTCTTGTCCTGTCTGGCTCCCCTGACAGTTGGAAGTTGCAACCTAAAATTTGAAAGTTTGATGTGAATTACCACCGTTTCAAATGTGAACATGATGCTTCATTGTTCAACTTTTTGTTGTATATCCAATGTTGTAGTTTCGGAGTTACAACACTTACAAAATGATATAAAGTTGAAATACAAAAAAACACACGATGAAATCTAAAATCACCTTCTAAATTAAACACTTAGCCATACTCGGTCTAAGTACTCAAAAGATGTTACTTTTTCAGACCTGACTAATTATCAAGACTGATTACCGATATGGTTTGAAAATCATCAGCGGTGTTAGGTCCAATCGTGAGATCAACATTTGAAACATATACCTTATTTCCAAGTCTTATGCACTCAGAGGGAGCGTCCAATTCGCCATTAAGGCCATCACCCGGAGCATTCTTCGCTACCAAAGCTGATTTGCCGCTCTTAATACTTACTTTTCCAATGGCACAACCTACAAAGTCGGCAAACCAAATATGTTCCTCACCATCATATTGTAAACCGCCAACACTCTCAGCGCAATCTACTTTCGTAAAAAGCTTACTTTCTTGTAGCTCTCCGGTTTCGTTAAACCTAAGCTTCCAAATTTCAGAATCCTCAAAATTTGATACATACATATTGTTCTCATGGTCAAAACATATTCCATTTGCACCATTTGAGTATTTCCCCTCCGATTCCATTGTGAAAATCACATGAGGATCGTTTGCGGTGCCATCTACTCTAAGTGGAGCATCAGCCCTTAACTCGGCTAAATTAAACTGATAAGTTCCACTAACTGTTGGAACTGCCTCACTAAAGCTGGTCTCGTTAACAAACAAACTATTGCCCCGAGCTGCAACACCATTGGCTTTGTTAATTCCGCTTGCAACCACTTCAACGCCGCTTGCTTTACCATCTTTCATCACCACCCGAAGAATGCGCGATTGTCCATGTTTCTTTTTGCCCTTTACATTTTGGTTATCCGAAACATAAATATTTCCATCGGAGGCAAAAGTCAAAGTAAGAGCACTAACTATTTTAGTGTTTGCACTTACAGGAATGTCAATGACTTTCTCCAGCTTGTTATCGGCTGTAATCTTTACAATACAGCTTGGCGCTTCCTGAGTACCGTTATTAATAACCATCCAAATTTGTCCATCCTTAATGGTCATGCCATCCGGATTTCGGTATTCGGGCGGAAGTTTAATCGCTAGTTCTGGTGTTTTTAGCTCACTGGTAATCTGTTGCTTATTTGTATTCGACGATTTTTTATCAGCCTTTGGGGCACAAGCCATAAGCGTGCTTAAACCAATGCAGATGAAAGCTAGTAATGATTTTTTCATGATTTTAATTTAGAACCAAGTTACAAGAATCAAGACAGAAAGATTTTTGGATTTTCAGATTGCTGGAATTCTTTACCTGCAAATCGGAATCATCCTCCCGCAATCTTTAATCATTCGTATGTGCATGAGTCTTTAATCGTGGTTGTTTTATAGGATTTGCTTATCGACTATATCGATAATATTTTTTCGCCATTCTTGAGGTATTCCGTCATTGGAATACCCATGTAATGCACATTCACACCTAATTTCTCCAGCGTTTCTTTCACTCCAAAATTTTCAGCACAATCTTGGCAAGCTTCAACTGTTATACCCGCGTGTAGCATTTCCATAAGCTCACTTTGTATTTGCGTATCGTTGCCACTAAGTTTTATCGATGCACCCCAAATAATAACATTCACATTTTTCCACCAACCTCGTTTTTTCGAATTAATGGAATACATCGACAGCATATTAAAGAAGGTGTCTTTATCATTCGAAGTCCATAAAATATTTAGTTTGTCCATAGTATTACTCTTTTAAATCTTTGTTTTAAAAATGGTATCGAATTCAATTTTGAATTGCCAACAAAAGTACAGCAAACTGCTGGGAGTGAAAAGTAAAACAACTCCTTTAGCCTGCATTATTCATGAAAAAACAGAAAAGAAACCTAACTCTCAGTATAACAACACAATGTCGCTGTTGGAATAAAAAACTAAGTTTTCTGTTTTTTACGAGTGCGTTTATTTCAACGCACCAGCTTCGTTACGAAACGCTTGAAATAGACAACTATGTCGGCACGTTCCGATGCCTCGCATCTGCATCAAACTAAACGCATGAATAATGCAGGTTAGATGATAAAAACAACCCCTTGTTCGAAAACAAGGAGCTCAGTAGCCGTTTATAATATATCGTTTTATGAATATCCGCAATGTGTCAAGTCATTAATAAGGACGTCATGTTGAATTCATTTCAGCATCTTAGATTTATTGGAACTGAACAGATTGAATACTGAACCCTGAAATAAATTCAAGGTGACGAACTGAATTATGTATAATTACTGACAATCGTTATCGTTTTGATATTTATTTACGATTCGAACTTAGCTGCGTCCCATGGTATAAAATTGCTCGTCGGGATGAACAGCTAAAAAGCTCATCATTCGGTTCGACATATTGTAAAAGGCAGTAATAGCAGCAATATCCCAAATGTCTTCGTCGCTAAAACCGTGACCCTTTAATGTTACCGAATCACTTTTGTTTAACGATGCTGAATCAAAAGAAACCTTCATTGCATAATCAAGCATGGCAAGTTCGCGCTCGGTAATATCTGCTTCTTTGTAGTTAATAGCAACTTGGTCGGCAACATAAGGATTTCCCGACTTTAAACGAAGCGAAGCACCATGCGATTGCACGCAATACAAACAGCCATTTTTAGCTGAAAAAGCTACAATTATCATTTCCTTGTCAGCTTCCGACAATCCACTTTCTTTGTTCATTACTGCATCGTTATACGCTAGAAATGCACGCAACTCAGCCGGGCGGTGCGAAAGCGCTTTTACTACATTAGGTACAAAACCAAAATGCTCTTGCGCTCCATTTTGAATGCCTTGAATATCTTCTGGTAATTCGTTGATTTGTGGTACTGGGTACCTGCTAATTTGTTTTGTCATTGTTTTTATTTTGAATATTTATAATGTTTTCGACCCCTCTGTCTGTCGACATCTCTCCTTAAAAAGGGAGAATATTCATCTGTTTTACCTGAGCCATTAATGTGACTATAAAACATGCTCAAACTGCTTCCCCTCTCGAGGGGAAGTGCCGATAGGCGATAGGGTAATAATTTAATCTAACACCAAATAATCTTAAAAGCTTTTAAAGCGTTGTACGTTCAGCAACTCCATTCAGAAAAGCTGTATCTGTTGTTCTTATTGAATAATCTATTGTTTCTAAAAGGTGCTCTTTGTCTCTAGGAAGTGTGCCAACCAAACTCGTTGTATTAATGGGGTGATTACCATAAAATGGCATGTTTTTAAGCTCAATCAGTTCTATGAGTTTGCGCTCTTCTTCCAGAATTTCCAGTTCAGTTGCCGGTACAAAAGTTCCGTTCTCAACGTCCTTGGCAATTTCACTGCTTGGGAAAAACCCAAGCGAAGTAACACCTACCAAATTCGAACCTGTTTTATTGATAAGTTCGGCAGCTGCGGCACCTGTTTCAAGCGCCTTCCCTTTACCGCCTGCACCCAGCATAAATATGTCGTTATGGCGGATGCCCACTTTATTCAAACGTTCCAGTTGTTCATGAGCATCAGCAATTGTATGCCCTTTGTTTATCTGCTTCAAAACAGCATCGGAACCCGATTCTAATCCAACCCACAAATCGTTAATGCGCATTTCGCTGAGTTCGCGTAATTCGTCATCGCTTTTCGCCATAATATTCCGAATAGATGCATACATGGTAATCACTTCCATTTCGGGGAAATACTCGATTACTTTTGCCGAAATCTCTTTTAATCGGCGAGCGCTTAAAACAAAAGCATCGGCATTCAGTAAAAAGATTCGTTTCTGCGAACCATACATCAATTTGGCTTCCTGCAAATCCTTTTCAATCTGCTCCATTTGTTCCACTTTAAACTGAACATCGCGGTACATGGTGCAAAAGCTGCAACTGTTATGGCTGCATCCCACCGTTACCTGAAGCAGTAATGTATTTGCTTCAATTGGCGGACGATATGTTGTTCCTGTGTATTTCATTTTGTCTCGATACTTGATACTTGCGTCTTGCTACTTGTGTCTATTAATGTTTGTGCCCCTGTGCTTCGTTACTGTAAAACGCCCTGACAGTTGCCGGTAAATAACCCTCTTTATAATCGGGAAATGCGGCTTTCATATTCGTTGTAAACTCATCTGCATTGTGCGATTTTGCTACAATCTTGTCCATTTCTTCAAGATACGCTACTTTGGTTTCCATGTCCGCTTTGGTTTCCGGCGCGTAATGTGAACTCAGGAAAGTACTATATCCTTTATCTAAATACCTTTTGAAATTTACAATGCTGCTTTCAAGATGTTCGTGTCCTAATATTTCAGAATGTGTATCGTGCCCTAAAATATGAACATATACAGTATTGATTTCAGGAATCTCAATATCGAAACCATCGTACGATTTTGATATAAGCATTTTAATACCTGCTACCTTTGTTTCTCCTTCTTCTAACATTACAGTAGGCTGATAGAATGATTTGTCAACTTTATCTCCAAAAGCTTTTGGTATACCTGCTTTCATAACAGAACCAAATCCCTTTTCCCAATAATCGAGAACATGTTGCGTAAAATAAACGTCCATGTCAGCCAATTCCTTTGTGTCGATAAAGGTTGCTCCAAGCGGGTGATACGATGGAAGAATTGCATCTACTTTTAGTTTATTATCTGCCAGATAAGTTCTAAGTTCATCAAAGTTATCCCAAAAAGCAGGCGATTCAATCATTACTGCTTTCCTCCCTTTTTCAAGGATTAGAACATAATCGTTCATCATATCTTTTGTTTGGTAGGCGTGCAATTTCACCTTGCCATAATCAAATACCTGTACATTTCCTTTTTCTAACTGAATGTTTGTTTCGGTAATTCCAGTTTTTAATTTGTTAGCACTCGTTGCAGTAAATGCTACTGTTGCAAGCATTAATAGGCTTATTATTATCTGTTTCATTTTGTAATTTTTAATTGAGTTTATTTTTGATTAATTTTCAAATAAGAAGTTTGCTGTGCCTGCCAAGTAGAAGGACCAGCCAAAATTTGGATAAGCATCATTCTTTTTACCTAAAAATTCTTGTTTGTTTGATGATATTTTGGCAATTCGTTTCAGGTCTTGCAAATGGTGTAGCTTAATGTTTACATCGCCAGCTGATTCTGCTTCGCCGTGCGAACTGAAAATCATATCGTAACCTTTTTCGTGGTAGCCTTTAATTTGTGCGATATAACTGTCGATAAAATGGTAGCTAAAAGCAAGTGAATATTTTTCAATAGAAATTATTTGCCATAAAAAAGCTGCTCTATTCCTTGTCTAAAAACTTCTTCACCCACTTCATTTCTTTGTGCGTACATTGCATTCGCATCGGCACCAGCAACATATCTTAAGGTAGATTTTCCATCGGTAGCTGCGGTATAAACTATATCTGCAATTTGTTCTGCTGTCGAATAGTCTTTGGCTCTTTCTGGGTTCATAAATACCGTCATTACCTTTTCTACTTGCTTATCGTAAGCAGGATGCTGCGTTAATACCAATGAGCGACCAGCAAAATCGGTTGCAATTCCTCCAGGTGAAATGGTTTTTACTGTTATTCCAAATTCTTTAAGTTCGAATGCTAAACTTTCGCTAAATCCTTCCAAAGCCCATTTTGTTGCGTGATAAACAGAGTTAAATGGTAAGGTAACTAAGCCGCCAATAGAAGTTGTTGTGATAAATGTTCCTGATTTATTCGCTCTAAAATGAGGCAAAAAATTCTGGATTACATTCATTACACCTACCAGGTTAGTATTAAGTTGATTGCTTATTTGTTCATTAGAAGCACCCTCGAATGGACCAGCTAATCCGTATCCTGCATTATTAAATACGACATCAACTTTTGAGATTTTTAAGGCTTTTTCTACCGTTTCATTAATCTGTTCAAGTTTGGTCACATCTAAAGGAAGAAGCGTGATGTTTTCGACTTCTGTAAGTTCTGTTTCGTTTTCAGGTTTACGCATAGTAGCAATTACATTCCAGCCATTTTTCGCAAAAAGTAATGCCGAAGCTTTTCCTAAACCCGATGAAGCTCCTGTAATAAAAATTGTTTTGTTCATAATGATTTTTGTTATAATGATTTTTTGTTGAGTGTAAGTGAAGTTACCGTTCCAGCAAAATTTGGAATGTAGATTGTTTGTCCTTCGGCGCCCAAGTCGGCAATTCCACGAGTAAACGAAGCCAATAAAATGCGCTCTTTATCAGAAACAGCATACAACTCGCCACCCGAATTATTGGTAACAATGTACTTGTCGCCAACTTTTACGACTCCGTCTAAACCACCTATTTGATATGACGGATTAATTAATTCAACGCTTTTGTTGTTCATGTCTACTTTATAAACCGAACCTGGAATTTGAGGCGATGCATCGGGATTCAGTTTATCGCCTAAATCGGCAACAATTAAATTTCCATTGTCAACATACAAACCATTGGGATGGGTGAATTCAACATTTTCAATCCATACCACAAGTTTCTCGTTTTCGATGGTATAAATTCTACCACTCATTACATCCGAAATAAAAACTTGTCCATCTTTTCCAATGGCAACATCGTTTAAAGTCATGGCACCTTCAGTACTTAAACTTTTAATCAGCTTTCCTTTTTTAATATCTATAATGTGCACTTTATTCTGGTCGCCTACGTAAAGTTTGTTGTCGTAAATATCTAAACCACAAGGCTGATTTAAACCTTCAAACCAAAGGTAGTTATCTACTTTTCCACTTTTCGAAACACGGCTAATGTAACCCGGAGTTTCACGGTTTACGATGTTCGAAACATAAATCCAATCGCTATTCGGGTCAGCCACAACCGATTCGGGCATTGCAAATCCTGTTGCTTCCCAGTTTGTCTTAACGGCAGAAGATGTACTTGGCTCAATTTCCGTTATAAAATTCATGTACTGATTCATTTCACCAATCATAGCTTCGCCCAGCAAAGCACCAGTTACTTCAGAATATGGCGTTTTTAAATGAATGTCGAATAAGGCAGATTTGCTTCTCCAGTTTTCGTAAACCACAAAGGTATTCTCGTTGCCATCGATGGTATAAAAATCGAAAAGCAGATTCCCTTCTTCGGTGCGCGAATGTTTTATGTGTGTTTCAAAACGTTCGATAACACGTTTGCGGTAACCTTCTTTTATCTTGAAAATAAAGAAAAGTGTCTCCTCCTGATCTTCGGCATTCACTTGTTTTAAATTGTGAGGAGGAATAGGCATTGTTGTGCCCAAAGACATTAATTCGGGAGCTTTTAGCAAACTTGCCTTAGCTACTTTTGCAATATTTACAGAGTGAGGTAGCGTTTTGTGAAATTCGTAGGCAGCTTCATTGTTCCAACGCGAATACACATAAAAGACATTGTCTTTATTGTCGTCGGCATAAAGCATCATTTCAACATTACCCGCCTCTTTTCTCGATGCTGTTAAACTCTGTAAACAAGCCGCTTTAAACGCTGGAATAGACTCCTGCTTAACGGTAAACGTTGCTAGTAAGTTATACATTTTATTGTTTTTTGCTGTTTGTGCGTTTGCTAACAAACTAAATGTGCACAATACTATTATTACTAAATTTTTCATATTTTGAATTATAGATTTGAATAATGAGTAGCGAGACTTTTTTTAAAAAAAAGTTCTTATGTCTAATAGTCTCAAATCTCATATCTGTTTTATAATGTAACTACAATTTTACCTACTGTTCTTCCGCTTTCAATTTCGTTGTGTGCCAATGCCATATCTACAAATGGAAATGTTTTCGAAACATGTGCTTTTACCGTACCATCTTTTAATAATGTAGCCAATGTTTCCATGTCTTTTCCATTCGATTGTACCATTAATTTTGAAACACTAACATTTCCCCCTGCTAATTCCTGTGCTTCCTCAATTACAGGAGGTGGAGTTGGCAGTGAGATAATAGAACCTCCTTTTCGCATTACTTTTACTGAATTCATTAAAACTTCGCCACCCATTCCGTCAAGCACAAAATCAATATCATTTACTACCTCTTCAAATTTTTGTGTGCGGTAATCAATGTGTTCATCGGCTCCCAGCGATAGAATAAAATCGCGATTTTTAGCCGATGAAGTTGAAATAACATAAGCACCCATTGATTTTGCAATTTGAATAGCAAAGTGTCCAACACCCCCCGAACCTGCATGAATCAGAACTCGGTCGTCCTTTTTGATTCTTCCTTGTAGAACCTGCAAAGCGGTTAATGCAGCCAATGTACTTGCGGCAGCCTCTTCAAATGAAATATTTGCTGGTATTTTTGCCAAATGCGTTTCAGGAGCAGCTACAAATTCTGCATAAGCATTTCCGGCTCCCGGAAAGTTTACCATTCCAAAAACTCTATCGCCTATTTCAAACTGATTGGCTTTTTCACCTTTAGAAACCACTGTTCCGGCAATGTCCCAGCCTAACAGTACAGGGCGTCCCTCTCCGAACATCATATTAATACCTTGTTCTTCACTTCTAATTTTATAGTCGACAGGATTTATACTAATTGCTTTTACTTCAACCAAAACTTCACTTGCACTGATTTCTGGTTTCTCCAAATCGGTAAATCTAAGGTTCTCAACACCACCTGCTTTTTGTAATACTATTGCTTTCATTATATTTGTTTTTTATATACTATCAATTTTATAGTGACAAAAGTATATATAGTTTCAATACCTCACAATAACGGTCAAGAAGTATAGTATATTAAATTCATTACAAATGAATATAATCAATTGATATACTGCGCTATAAAAAATTTAAATAAAACTATACTTTTTATAGTTGCACAAATTATTAATGTATACTACCTTTGCCGTTCAAATAAGAACAATATTAAAACATCTAAAAATGAACAGAGAAGAGTTGTTTGAGAAAAAACCCATGATAAAAATCCACGACAAATTATTTCCTTGTCCAACAAGTGCTGCCATGGAATTGATTGGAGGGAAATGGAAAAGTGTGATTTTAACGCATTTGATTGAAGGCGAAAAACGTTATAATGAATTAAGAAAAGAAATCCCGACGATTACGGAACGGACATTAAGTTTACAATTAAAACAATTGGAAGCCGATGGATTGGTTAGCCGAAAAGTGTACACCAAAAAACCTCCTTTAAAAGTTGCGTATTCGCTAACTACTTTTGGTAATACCGTTACACCGGTACTGCACACAATTACCGAATGGGGAATTACCGCTGCCTACGAAAAAGGAGAGTTTATTGAAAAGGAATAATAATAATAATAATTGGTGAGCCTATAAATTAAAACTTCGATTAAACACGCTTAAAATTCAGGATTATCCATTTCATATTCTTCAATAGATACTGGCTCTGTACTTTTTATCAGTTGAATTCGATTAAAGCTACGTAAATTTCTTAATTCAATGGTAGTATCTTTAAAACGAAAAATGGTATACATCCAATTGTACAAATCATATTTTACTTCCAGAGCTTCATCGTAAGAATTAATATCGGCAACTACTTTGTAAAAGACATGTAACGATTCCTGAGAACTGTCAAATTCCACTTCTTCGAAATAATATTTATGTTGATTAATAGTACGATGTGTACTCCTTTTGTATTTTCCATACTTTATCCATCGCTCTTCTTTTTTCGACACATAAAAGAATATTAAAACGACTAGTAATAGGAGAAATGGTATAAACATGGCAGGAATATATTGGCATTTTGATTTCCTAAAAACTGCAAGCAACAAACCCCTCGTTCCTAAAAACGAGGGGCAGTCTTACTAAATCAAATTCTATCTTCTAGAAATTAAATTTTCCATTTGAGTTTTGAGCTTCCGATGCAGGAGTTAGTTTTTCGATGGTATCCCAGTGCTCTACTACTTTACCATTTTCAACTCTAAAAAGGTCGTAAAACGATACTTTTTCTTTCATAAAAATACCTTCAGAAACAGATAATACAAAGTTACCTTCACCCAAAATAATATGATTTTTTTCGTAAACCATTGGCATTCCAGCTTCGGCCAGCGATGCCAAAGCTTCGCCTAAACCTGCCAAACCATCTTTTACTCCTGGGTTGTGCTGGTCATATTGTTCAGTAGAAATGTAGTCCGTAATTTTATCAGGATTTGCACCTAAGAAAACATCATTTAACAAGTTTTTAACCAGTTTTTTATTTTCAGCTGTTTTCTCCACATCAACTACTTCAGTTGGTCCGTCAAACTGAGTTCTACCCGATGCTGTCTCCGTTACAATTTCTTGAAGGTTATCCCAATGTTCGACAATTAAATCGTCCTCGAAACGAAAAATATCGAACCCTGCTTTGGGGCCAAAAAAGTCGTATTTGGTATGTGCAATAACATATTCTCCATCTTGAAAAACGCGTTGTATTTCAACTTTCCCACCGCCTGCTTCGTTTAAGATACCTAATACGGCACTGAAACCAGCTAACCCATCGGCAACTCCTTGGTTGTGTTGAACGTAATTATTGGCATTAATATATGCTACTGGGTCTTGAGCTCCTGTTTCAATACTATTTAAAACTGCTACTGTTTTTTCTTTGTTTGATACTGTCATTTCTGTTTCGTTTTTGTTTGCCTCGCAAGAAATAAAGAAGGCAAAAGTGAATACTGCTAGTGTTACTAATTTTTTCATTGTATATGTTGTTCTTATTTACGATACAAAGAAACGGAAGAACGAAAAGGTAGAAAAGGTAGCTTTACTCCCGAGTATGATACTTTTACTCCAAACGCAAAAGATTAGAATTTAAGAATAGGTTTTAGAATTGTTCTCTGAATTCGGAGGGTGTTGAATTGGTGTGTTTGCGGAAGTATT
>CAYZBC010000142.1:0-1344 GCA_964476535.1 uncultured Maribellus sp. | reverse complement strand
TAGAATTGTTCTCTGAATTCGGAGGGTGTTGAATTGGTGTGTTTGCGGAAGTATTTTATAAAGTTAGTGGGCTCGTCGTAACCTAGTTCGTAGGCAACCTCTTTAATGGTTTGCGTACTGTGTGCCAGTAGTCGTTTTGCTTCGAGTAACACCCGTTCGTCTATAATTTGTTTTGGCGTTTTATCCAATAAACTCGTTGTAGCTTTATGTAGTTGTTTTTCTGAAAGACTTAATTCCGAAGCATATTTTTTTACTGCCCTATCTTTTCTGAAATTTTGCTCCAACAAATCTTTAAAGAGCATTAGGTAGTCTAAATTCGCACTTGGTTTTAATTCTTCGTAACCTTGTTTTCGCATTTCGCGCTCGGCCTGCAACAAAAATACGTGTAGCATATTGTGTAATACCTCGTATTGCACACTGTCCGGTTTACGATTGTACTCGGTTTCAATGGAATTTAAAAAAACCCGCAAGTCGGAAAGCTGCTGATTTACTTTTATTTTGCCGATATTATATAAGTCGCTAAACAGCATACTTGTTTGTAAAAACTGAAGGTCGCTATTGTTCTTACAAAAGAAATTATTAGTAAACAGAATTGTTTTTCCGTGATAAGTGCCATTTTTATCGAAAACATTTACACTGTTATGCGGAATAAACAGGATTGCATTATCCTCAATCGATATTGGATTAAAATCTACAAAATGAGTGCCACTTCCTTTTTCAATCCAAAGAATATGATAGAACTGCGCCCGATGTGGAACGGTCATCATCTTTTTTTTAGCTTGATAAATCGGGTCTAAATCCAGAATCTCAAATTCTAAATTAAGTCCTTCTCTAAATTGATATTTCTGAATAATTTCTTTCACCCGATAAAGCTAATACATTTTAATGATTACATGAAAATCCTCATTCAAACAGGCTTGGATATTACAAATTCAACGAGAGATTTTTTTTGTGATGTACCAAGCCTCTATTTCTTTAGTTTTGCCGTTTCATAAAAGAATGAACCAGAGCAAGATATCAAAGGACTGCACCCAGCAATAGTATCTCCAGAGACATTTTACAGAACGAATGAGGTACTTTCAGGTCGAGTTAGGAATATGAAGTTCGATAAGGATAAAACTATGGGTATGCAACGATAAGTTGGACGATAAGTTAAGAGTCATGCTGCAATTCTGTATTTATTTCAAAATAGAATACAACTAAAATTTCTATCCCAAATTTCTTATATCTGAATCATAAAGCGAACAAAGATTGGTAGTAGTTTCCACCAATCTTTTTCAATTTATATCTAAATGCAATCAATGACTTATTAAATACCCAAAGATATTCTTGTTCTACCCTAAC
>CAYZBC010000141.1:0-12569 GCA_964476535.1 uncultured Maribellus sp. | reverse complement strand
TGAATGCACAAAAACGAGCCGTTGCACTTCATCATTTGGATTCACCCTGGCGACCTTCTGACTTGGAACAAAGAGAGGGCAGGGCAATTCGAAAAGGAAATGAGATTGCAAAATTTTGTGCTGAAAATAAGGTGGATGTAATCATTTACGCAGTTGAGAAAAGCCTTGATTCTTATAAGTTCAATTTGTTACATAACAAACAACTATTTATCCAGCAGTTAAAAAACAATAATCTGGGAAAACGAACCATTGACGAAGGAAGTATGGATGAAAAATCGGGTGTGAATTTTTCTGAATATGTGGCAATTCTTTCAGGCAATACCGATTTATTGGAAAAGACAAAGTTGGAAAAACAAATCACAGCATTAGAAAGTGAGCGGCAAGCTTTTAATCGAAGTAAATGGACAGCCCGATACCGATTGGATGATATTCAAAAAGGTACTGAAGGACACAATAATATGGTTGCACGAATGCAAAACGATTGGAAAGATTTCACAAATAAGGTACTGAAGGACGATAACGGTACTTTTCTTAATCCGGTTCAGTTAGATGGCGTAAATGGCTCGAATCCAAAAGGAATAGGGATTAAACTAAATGAGATAAAGGAACGAAAACAGACAAATGGAGAATGCCAAAAGATTGGAACGCTTTACAGTTTTAATATCCTCGTAAAAACCGAAGCCAGCATGAAAGATGGTTTTGATTTTAAAGAGAACCGATTTTTTGTTGAAGGCGAAGGGAAAATAAAATACACATATAATAATGGTCATTTAGCCAAAGACCCAAAACTTGCAGCAGTTAATTTTTTGAAAGCTTTGGAACGCATTCCTTCATTGATTGGGAGTCATAAATTGTATGCAGAAAAAGCGGCTAAAGACCTTCCTGTTTTGGAGGAAGTGGTTAAAAGTGAGTGGAGAAAAGAGGATGTGCTAAGAAAGTTTAAAGTGGAGCTTTCTGGTGTGGAGAGGAAAATTCAGTTATCATTGAGTGATAAGAATTCTGAACACGAAGAAAAAGATGTGATTCGAATAAATGGTGATAACGGGATAACGCAGAGTGTGGCAATCACTCCAAAGATAGAGCAGAGATTTAAGGTCAGTTAGCACCATAGCAAATAGTACTTAACCAACCTTAATTTTTCTTTTTATATACAAATTCCTGACTGATAAACTGATGTACGTCGAGGAAAAAGGGCAAATTTTTTTAATCTCTTTCAGCTCAAGACTATCTCAGAAACTTTTTTGAAACTTCTTATGAAAATTACACCATTATTAGTGAGACATGCGGATTTTAGGTTGCATCGCGTGGTTTAGGTTTATCGAGCTATTGTATAATTCGTTATTAAGTTTCAGAAATTATTAGTAAACTTATCATATGAGCCGTAATCGCAAATTTCATAATCCGGAGGGAGTCTATTTTGTAAGTGTTGCAGTGGTAGGGTGGTTTGATGTGTTTACCAGAAACGAATACAAAAATATTTTAATTGATAGTTTACATTTCTGCCAACAAGAAAAAAGATATGGAAATATTTTCCTGGTGTATAATGACCAGCCATGTTCATTTAATTTTTAGAAGTGCCAGCGAACTGAAACCAGAATTATTAATAGGTGATTTCAAACGATTTACCAGCAAGGCAAAATTGTAAAGGCCATTTCTGAAAGTTTTCAGGAAAGCCGAAAGGAAAGGTTACTGAAGCAAATTAAAACACAAGAAGGTTTCCGTTTTTGGCGAGCTGACAACAAACCAGTTGAGCTTTGGAGCAATTCCGTTATCGGTCAAAAAATAGATTATATACACCAAAATCCGGTTGAAGATGGTTTGGTTTTTAAGGCCGAAGATTAAATTTATAGTAGTGCAATAGATTATGCCGGAGAGAAAGGACTGTTGGATGTAATTGTAGTAAAATAATATTATTGTTTATTACGGTGCGGATTTGTAATCCGCACCGGCCGAGGTTTTTTTACTGGCATCGACGCAAAGTAATTAATTTTATGAAGCGATCTCCTGCTGCACAAACTAAACTTAAAATAATCATTTCATGATTTTTCGTTTGTTATCCGCATCAATCAAGAGAAATAAATATTGGGGTTTCGTTTGTTATAAATGACAAAAACTGATATATTTGCACATCTGTTATTTATACATGCTGAATGAAAAATTACATTACCAGAGAAATTTATAAGAAAAACATCGATCGGTACATTGGCAAAGAGATAATAAAAGTATTAATTGGTCAAAGGAGGGTTGGTAAAAGCTATCTCTTGTTTCAGGCAATGGACAGCATTAAGGAGCAATATCCTAATCCCAACATTATCTACATCAATCTGGAAACGAATGAATTTGACAAACTGACAACTTCTGATTCTCTTTACAATTACATAAAATCCGCATCAAAAGCGGGAGAACTGAATTTCCTTTTGATCGACGAAATTCAGATAGTTCCCGAATTCGAGAAAACGTTAAGAAGTCTTCTCGCTGAGGGAGGATATGATATTTATTGTACCGGGAGCAATGCGCACATTCTTTCAGGAGAACTGGGAACTTACCTGGGAGGCAGATACATTGAGATTCCCGTTTATGCGTTGAGTTATCCTGAATTTTTACTTTTTCATAAGCTTGAAAACAATACAGACAGTCTCGATAAATACCTGAAATATGGTGGGCTTCCCTATTTAATTCATTTGGATCTTACGGATGAAACTGTTTTTGATTACCTGAAAAATATTAGCCAGTCAATTCTTTTTCGGGATGTTGTATCGAGGTTTGAGGTGCGCAACGTTGATTTTCTAGTTAGGCTTATTAAATATTTGGCAAATGAAACAGGCAACATCATTTCTGCAAGAGGGATTGGTAATTTTTTGAAATCACAAAATATCTCTATTTCCATTACAGCTATCCTTAACTATCTGAATTATCTTACAACGGCAATGTTGATATCTAACGTTCAGCGATCTGATATTCAAGGCAAAAAGGTCTTTGAAGTTGGCGAGAAATACTACTTCAACGATATTGGCTTAAGGAATTCAATTGCAGGGTTTTCTCCCTTTGATTTGGGCCAGATTATCGAAAATGCAGTCTATCTTCATCTTAAATCAATTGGTTATTCAGTTCTGATTGGAAAACAAAACGATAGAGAAATTGATTTTATTGGTGAACGTCAAGGGGAGAAAATTTATGTTCAGGTAGCATTGAGAATAACAGAGAAACAAACCATGGAGAGGGAATTTGGGAATCTGATGGCAATAAAAGATAATTATCCGAAATATGTGATCACGCTGGATGATTATTCCGGAACAAGTTATGAAGGTATTATTCATACGCCGTTGAGGAAATTCTTATCCGATTTCATTTAGATAATCCGTGTTGTCATGATTTAAAGCAATCTCTCCCCAAGGAAATTTTTTTTTTGACTCCTGTTTTCAATGTGCTGTAAAAAGTAAATTTAGATAAAAACAGAGAGGTCATACAAACCCTATCACAAAATAACCGTATTCTCGAAAGACAAGCCCTCCGGGTTTTCAAAAGCGTCCGGCATAAAGCCGTTCATTCCAAAACAGGAAGAGTTAATTCCTGTCTGCCGACGCACTTTCCCAATTTCAAAAAGACTTAACCTCGTATACTTCGGGTAAGACATTTTGAATTTCGAGATATTAAAAAGAAATGACGCCATTAAGTTCGTTGCTTACCTGTCGTATCACCCTTATAGCCGAAATCCTGATGACAGTTATGTAGAGGTTGAAAAGCTGAAAGCTCTAGCAGAATAGTACAGCCCAAATATTAAACTATTTCAGGGCGAGAACGGCTGTCCTTCTCAACTTGAGTGGGGACATGCCCTCTCATATTATCCGTGGACTGAAATCAGCCAGGCAAAATGGTTTATGCGCAGGATGGCAGGCGACCGTGTTCGTGATATCCGAACATCAATCTTCACAATAATCGACTTGCAATATTACAATATGCTCCAGTCTTTTGGGTTGATACGTTCAAATGCTCAGCACCAGATTATCTACAAACGTCCTTCATTTTATGGAGTTCAGCACATGGCAAGCTTTTTTGATGATACGGTTGAGCCCGTCGGAGAATTGGAATATACATCGAATGCCTACCGAAAATTGACCGTTGCAGGCTTTAAAAAAGAAGGAACTCCAATTGCATTGGTATGGTATAAGGACCCGGTTCCTGACGATGATATGAAATGGGATTTGGTAACTTTAACCGTTAAAAATACCAATTTCAAAGACCCGATTTATGTTGAAATGGTTTCAGGTAAAGTATTTGAAATTAACCAATCGGATTGGGAAAATAAGGGAACTGATATCGTATTCAAAAAACTACCGGTTTGGGACAGTGTTGTGATGATTGCTGAACGGTCAGAAGTTCAGGTAAAAGAGAATTCCTTCTTTGATGAGTAACCATAAATTGTATGCTGAAAAGGCTGCAAAAGATATTCCGGTGTTAGAGGAAATGGTTAACAGTTCCTGGCGCAAAGAAGGGGAACTGAAAAAACTAAAATCGGAACTTTCGGCTTTGGACAGAAAAATCCAACTTTCTTTGAACGACAAACAAAATGACCAGGGAGAAAAAGAGAAGATACAAGTAAATGGTAATGGTGTTATCGAGAAAAATATGGCAGTTGTTCCCAAAATGTAGCAGTTTAAATCAAATTACTCCATTAAAGAATAAATACGGGCCACAAATTATTTTTTGCTTTTATATACAAATTCCTGACTGATAAACTGATGGACATCAGATTCTAAATAATATACTTTTTGCTGAATGCGTCGGTAAGGAAGAATCCCCGAACTTCTATAGCGTTGAAGGCTACGGTTACTTACCTTTAGCAAAAGGCATAAATCCTGATTGTCCAAGAGACCTTCTCCATTGAGTTGGCTTTTAGCATTATTGAGCTTTCCCAATTTCTTGTCGAGCATTTCAATTCTCTCCAATAAACGCTCCATCCAAGCTTCAAATAATTCTTTGTCTATATACAACATGGCTTTTGTTTTAGAATGGTTTGGAACTTTGGAGCATGTATCTTTTTCGAAAATCTTCCAGGGTTTTCGGGTCACTTGGAATTAACCTTTCCCTAAGGGATTTTTCAACATCAGATAATCGATAAAGGCATTTTCCACGAAGCATAGAATAACTTATCAAATTATCTTTACGGAGGCGTTGAAGTGTTCTTGTACTTATTTTAAGTAACTCGGCTAATTCATTACTGTCCAGCCAAATTTCTTTCTCCTCAATTGAACCAGAGTTCTCACATTTAGCGATGTATCCTGCAATCTTGTCAATTTTACCAACCAGTTCCTGGTACGTTTTGCTTTCGAATGTTATCAGTTCCATAATTACTCTATTTTTGTTTCTGTAAAAATGGAGCCAATAAAAATTCTTTTTACCCAACTTGGTAACAAGTTGGGTATGCTTTTTTTTGATGGAATTTCATATTGTATAGATTATGAGATAGTTGGATTGTGATTTTTTTTTGAGCTAATGCAACAAGTGATTACTCTTTGAAATTATTTTAGATTGATTTCAGACAAGTATAATCTTCTCTATTTACTTTGTATTTTATCCAAAGTGATTTTTATAAAGTTTTTTTTGTACATTTGCAATCACAAGCTACAAGAGAAAGTTCTATGACATTATGAGACATATTAGGAACAATTTGAATCGTTACTAATCCGTTACTTAACGAGATTAATTTGTTGGTAATATTCTGATAATCAGATGTAAATATTTTTAAATTCGAGTCCCGCCCCGGGTACTCTATCGAAAATTAAAGCCTTGCAGTTTAATTACTTGCAGGGCTTTTTGTTTTCGGTGGGTCAAATACGGTGTTAACATCTTTTCTTTCTCATATCTAAAACAAAATTTTTCCTGTTCAAGATTCCCAAGCCTTGCTAGTTTGTAAAAGACGACGGCATAAAGCCAATGTCCTATTTATTCTTTTTACTTTTATAAATCAATTTCAAATTAGAAGTACTACATTTAAAGAGATCTTGTTTTAATTTATATTTTTATTAATCATATAGATAAATAATTTGTCGATATAAGCAATTTATTTGCCTACTGTTATTACATAGCATTTCTTTGTTGTTAAATAATCTTTCAAAACATTATTTATTGAAATAAAAAAAAAACATTCGTTTCTTTACATTTTTAAACTTATGAGATTTTAACTAATTTTTCATTAAGAAATACCTTAATTGTAAGAGGTAATTATCATTTAAAAAATAACTTTTGAAATAATAGAAAAAATATGATTCATAAAATTAAAGAATTATTTAAATCTATAGGGCCCGGGTTTATTATTGCGGCGGTGGTATTGGGTCCGGGAAGCATTACTGTTGCATCTCGAATTGGTTCGGAGCACGGTTACGCCTTTTTATGGGTTATTGCCCTGGCTGCCGTGTTTATGGTAATTTATACCTCAATGGGTGTTCGTTTTGGGGTTTACAATAAAAAATCTATTCTTCAAACCATTGCAAATAATTATGGACGTTGGTTTGCCGTAATGATAGGAATATCCGCGTTCCTGTCGGCTACGAGTTTTCAATTTGGAAATAACCTGGGAATTGGAATAGGAATGCAGGGAATTACGGGTATTGATGAACGAGTTTGGCCGCTCATATTCACCCCACTGGCAATGTTGGTGATCTTTTGGGCAAAGAACTTGTATAAAGTGCTGGAAAAAATGATGATGGTGATGGTGATGATCATGATCCTTGCCTTTTTATTTAATCTTTTTCTCACCAAACCTGATGTAGGAGAAATGGCAAAAGGATTCCTGCCTCTTTCATTCTCACTAGACAATATGGATGTTGTGGCTGCTTTGATGGCGACTACTTTTGCAGTGGTTGGAGCCATTTACCAGTCCTACCTGGTACAGAATAAAAATTGGAAAATATCCAATCTGAAACGTGGACTGAACGATGCTTATATGGGGATTTTTTTACTTGCCTTTATTTCAATGCTAATTATCGTTACTTCAGCTGGAGCTTTGCATCCTTTTGGTATAAAGGTTAATTCTGCCGCCGATATGGCAATACAGCTTGAAGCTCTATTTGGTGGATATGCAAAAATTATTTTTAGTCTGGGTTTATGTGCAGCAGCTTTTTCCTCTCTAATCGTGAATTCGGTTATGGGAGGGGGGCTTTTGGCAGATGGACTTGGATTGGGACATTCGATGAATGATAAAATGCCACGAATTTTTACAGCCATTATTCTGTTTATTGGGATGTTAATTGCAGTATTTTTTCGTGGAAATGTGATTTATGCACTTATAATGGCACAGGCTTCTTCAATGTTAGCCGTACCGCTAATTGCTTTAGGAATGTATTTGATATTGAATAACAAAAAGGTGATGGGAAATTTTAAAAACAATATTTTTCAAAATGTATTGGCCATTGTGGGTTTTGTTATCATTAGCATTATGGTTTATTTTATGTATTCCAAATTGAATGTTTTTATCGAAGCACTGTAAAAGAATAAATACGACTTAGAAATGTCTGTGGAAAATGTAATATTATTAACACGTAAATTGATTGCGTTTGATACGGTAAATCCTCCCGGAAACGAAAATGAGATTGCAAGGTATGTGGGTAATCTTTTAGCGGAAAACGGATTTGAGGTTGAATACATTCCTTATGAAATAAAACGTACACATATTGTTGCAGAAAAAGGTTGTAGTGGTGAAATTCCAGCGATTGTATTTACCGGACATTTCGACACAGTTCCTTTGGGTGCAAAAGATTGGAGTGTGGATCCATTTGGAGGCGAAATTAAAGGCGATAAATTATATGGACGTGGTTCAAGTGACATGAAAGGCGGACTTGCCGCAATGATTATTGCCGCCATTCAGACTTGTAAGGATACACCTCCCAAAGGTGGTGTTCGTTTAATTTTAACTTCTGGTGAAGAACTTGGATGCCAAGGTGCGAAAGATCTCGTGAAAATCCATGAAAATTTAGGGCGGGCAAGAGGTATTATTGTTGGCGAACCAACAGCAAATATTCCTTCTATTGGACACAAAGGCGGGTTGTATCTAAATTTAGAGACATCAGGAGTTACAGCACATTCATCGATGCCGCATTTGGGTGATAATGCCATATATAAAATAGCACGTGCAATTTCAAAAATTGAGAAGTTTGATTTTAAGGTTGAAGAAGATTCATTACTTGGGTTTCCGACCATAAATGTTGGAAAAGTCAATGGTGGGATGAATATTAATTCAGTACCTGACCATGCCAGTTTTACCATCGATGCCAGAACAACCACCAAAGTTAATCATCAAAAGTTGTTGAACCAACTGGAAGAAGTGCTTGGGGAAGAGGTTTCAATAGAGACTCTTGTTGATTTAAGTGCCGTTTCAAGCTATGAAAATGATCCGTTTGTACAGTTGGTTTATGCGGCTTGTAATATTCAGGAAGGAACTGATGGGTTTCCAAGGTCGATGCCATATCTTACCGATGGATCAGTATTGCAAACTGCGTACGGAGGTGTGCCAACCATTATTCTTGGTCCGGGACAACCGGAAATGGCGCATCAGACCGATGAGTTTTGTTATACTTTAAATCTTATACAGGCTGTAGAGATATATAAAAAAATAATTTTAATGGGAGGAAATATCAATGGTTAATTATCCGGATACAATATTAAATGAAGAACAATTGGAAGAACTCTTATCACACCCAACGGCAGAAACAATTGAGCTGTTCGGAAAATTGGATGGTGACATTATTTTTCTTGGAATAGCAGGAAAAATAGGACCTTCGTTGGCGCGCATGGCTAAACGAGCTTGTGATAAGGCTGGTAGGGGAAATAAAATCATGGGTGTTTCACGTTTTAGTGATGCTGAAGAAAGAAAGCAGATCGAAAGTTATGGTATTGATACCGTTCAGGGGGACTTACTGGATAAAGATTTTATTGCCAGTTTGCCAAAAGTAAAGAATGTATTCTTTTTAGCTGGAATGAAGTTTGGTTCTCTTGACAATCTTTCGATGACGTGGGCAGTTAATACTTATGTGCCCGCTCTTGTAGCTGATCATTATAAAGATTCCAGAATTGTGGCCTTTTCAACAGGTTGTGTATATCCTCTGGTTTCGGTTGAATCGGGCGGTTCGTTGGAGACTGACCGGCCGGAACCTACCGGAGAATATGCCCAATCTTGCCTTGGACGCGAAAGAATGTTTGAGTTTGGAAGTAAAAAGAATAATACATCTGTTGCCCTTATACGTTTAAATTATGCTGTTGAACTCAGATATGGCGTATTGGTGGATATTGCTACTAAGGTTAAAGACAGTTTGCCGGTTGATGTGGAGATGGGTTTTTTCAATGCCATTTGGCAGGGAGATGTAAATAATATTGTGCTTCGTTCGCTTCTTCAGAGTTCCACTCCGGCACAGATACTCAATATTGCCGGTGCGGAGACTCTTTCTGTTCGGGAGATTGCCAAAAAATTTGGAGAACATTTTGGCGTTGAGGTTAATTTTATCGGTAAGGAGGCAAAAACTGCACTCCTAAGTAATTCAAACCTTGCATATAACTTATATGGAAAACCTACGGTATCAATCTACGAATTGATTCGGTGGACCGCAAACTGGTTGAAAGAAGAAAATAAATTATTAGGTAAACCAACCCATTTCGAGGTGAGGGATGGAAAATACTAAACAAATAAAATTCCAATGAAACGAGCATGAGCTTCAGTGTGTCAAATTCATAAAAGGGCATGTTTAAATTACCCATGCGAGATACATCGGTATAGATGCACTTACATTTGCTTTATGTTATACATAATTGAAATACAATTCAAAAATAATAATTTACACAGATGAAATATACTGAATTACCCAAAAACGTATTAAGGGCTTTTCAAAAAGGAGTTGTTATTCCTGCGCTTCCATTGGCGCTTAATAAATACCGCCAGCTTGATGAACAACGCCAACGTGCATTGATGCGCTATTATCTTGATTCGGGAGCAGGTGGTATTGCTGTGGCTGTTCATACCACTCAATTTGAGATTCGTATGCCCAAGTATAACTTATTCGAGCCGATTTTAGAAATTGCAAAGGAAGAATTTGATCGTTTTACATTTGCCACTAAAAAACCGATAGTTCGAATTGCAGGTGTAATTGGAAAAACGGAACAGGCGGTTAATGAGGCCAAACTAGCTTTGAATAAAGGATTCCATACAGTGCTACTCAGTGTAGCCGCTTTCAAAGATGCTTCAAATAAAGAAATATTGGAACATTGCAGAGCCGTGGCTGAGGTTATTCCTGTTACTGGTTTTTATTTGCAATCGGCCGTTGGCGGAAGAAAATTGGATGTCAATTTCTGGCGCGAATTTGCGCAAATTGAAAATGTAATTGCAATCAAAATGGCGCCATTTAACCGCTACCAAACTTTCGATGTTGTGCGTGGTGTTGCTGAATCGGGGCGTGCAGATGCGATTACTTTATACACCGGAAACGATGACAATATTTTGATTGATTTGTTATCAGAATATGCTGTGGAGGTTGGGGAAAAGATTATCAATAAACGAATTGTTGGTGGACTGCTTGGACACTGGGCAGTTTGGACAAGGTCTGCAGTTAAATTGTTGGAAGATGTGCACAGTGGTAAATTTGATAGAACTCATAATGCGATAACCAGATCCATTCAGATTACAGACAGTAATGCCGCTTTTTTTGATTCGGCCAATAATTTTTCCGGATGTATTACCGGTCTTCACGAAGTTTTGAGGCGACAGGGATTATTGGAAGGAATTTGGACTCTAAATGAAGATGAAGTTCTTTCTCCGGGTCAAAAAGAAGAAATCGATCGGGTATATGCAGCATATCCTCATTTGAATGATGATGCTTTTATTACTGAAAATTTGGAGAAGTGGTTAGCTTAAAACGATTGGAAATTCAGGATATTGAGCAGGCAGTTAGGCTATCAAATGATGAAAAGTGGAACCAGACAGAGAAAGATTGGGAACTTCTAATACGAAATCCACAAAATATTTGTTTGGCTGCTATTGATGGTGAAAGAGTAATTGGAACTGCAACGGCAATAAATTACGACAATGATGTAGCCTAGATCGGAATGGTACTGGTCGATCAGGAATACCGTAGACGGAAGGTGAGTAAGTTGCTTCTCTCTGGTCTTTTTGAACGACTAGGATCATGCGGGTCGCTTAAGCTCGATGCGACTCCTGCTGAGCAACCTGTTTACAAGAAGTTCGGTTTTAAAGATGAACATTTAATCCATCGGATGACTGCCTCTTCTGTTTTAATGAAAGGCTTACAATTCGATAGTGGAATTTTACCGGAACGTGCAGGTCCAGAAAACATACCTGAAATTGTTGAATATGATAAGCGTGTATTTGGAGCCAACAGAAAACAGCTTATGGAGTTTCTTATTTATGATTGTCCGGATAACGCATGGATGTTAAGGCAAGGTGGGCAAATTACCGGAATAGCATTGGGAAGAAAGGGGAGCCGTTTTTTTCAGATCGGTCCGGTTTTGGTTTCTAATACTGAAGATGCAAAAAGACTAATCGCAAAATCCCTCGATGCGCTTGAAAATCAACCGGTAGTCATCGATATTTTGGACAATATAAAGAAATTGATGGATTGGTTATGTACCCTCGGCTTTACAAAACAACGTCATTTTATTCGGATGTACCAAAACGAAAATATTTATCCGGGTACACCGAAAAGCCAGTTTCTGATTTGCGGCCCTGAATTTGGTTAGCATTTTTAACAATCACAAATAAGGTTTTTATTGATTAAAAAAGTTTGGTGCTTTTATGAATATTCCCTATTTCGAAGAATAGACAACTTTCCCTCCAACGATAGTTAGTTCTGATTCAATATCTTTTATTTGATCAATCGAACAGGTAAGAAAATCATCGGAAAGAACGACCAGATCAGCAAGTTTTCCAATTTCAAGAGAGCCTTTTAATGATTTTTCAAAAGTGGCAAATGCGTTATTGATTGTGTACATTTTAAGTGCTTGTTCCCGGCTGATAATTTCCGCGGGGATGATAACCGTACCCTTCTCGGTTGTTCGGGTAATCATAGACCACATACCAAGAAATGGATTGTAAGGATTGATGGAAGAGTTGGCATCTAATTTAACCATGTGGTCTGATCCGGCACAAAGCATAACTCCACTTTCAATCATTGAGTGGAAGGGATTGAATGTTTTTACACGTTCTTCTCCCAGGATGTACTTCATTGCATCTGCATCTTTACAAAACCAGGCTGCCTGCACGTTGGCAAGTACTCCCAGTTTTATCATCCGTTCGATAGATTCTTCCGTAAAGAAATTTCCATGAATGATTGAAACTCTTAAGTCTTTGATAGAGTGGGTTTTATTTACATCCTCAAAAATATCTAGCAGCAGATCAACTCCACCACCACCAGTGCAATGAGCCGTAAATGACCATCCTGTCTCACATGCTGCCGAGACAATATTAAGTAAATCTTCTCTGGAATAGTTAATTATTCCCCGGTATTCCGGATCGTTAGTGTCTGTTCATTAATAAACGATACATCTATGGGTAAATGCTGTAATTCCAA
>CAYZBC010000140.1:0-12602 GCA_964476535.1 uncultured Maribellus sp. | reverse complement strand
TTCAAGTTTTTGGATAAAAAAGGCGGCAAGAAGAAGGTTATAAACTTCTGGGAAGGGATATCAGATAATTTCCTGCAGAACCTTGATGCACTTGTAAAAGAAAAGGGGATACAGGGCATGAAGGAATACTGGACACATACACTGAGCGAAGAAGGAGGAAAACATAAGATAACTGCTGATGAAAACAAGTTTGGGATAGAGGTATATGAATGTCCCTCTGTTAAAAAATTGAACGAAGCAGGACATATTAAAAAATATCCGGATTATTGCAAGCACTGCGGTGTATTGTATCCAAGAATAATAGAGAAGTATGGATTTAAATGCTGTACTGAATATATAGATGAAGAAAAAGGCATATGTCGAGTAACAATTGAGAAAGTGGGGAGGGTATGATGCACAAAAGATTTAAAGATGGTTTTATAACAGCAGTGGGAACGCCGCTGGACGAAGAAGGCAATCTGATAAAAGAAAGTTTCAGAAAGCATATTGACGACCAGATAAAAGCAAACATCAGCGGAATATTGTGTATGGGTTCAATGGGAAAACAGGCTACTATCAAAAACAATGTGTTTGTTGAAGTGGCTGAAACAGCAGTTGATTGCATAAGCTCTGCTGTTCCTGTGATAGTTGGATGTATGGATAATAGTATTGAAAGAGTAAAAGACAGAATAGACTCTATCAAAAAACTTAAGATAGATGGAATAGCTCTTACAACTCCTTTCTATGATGGTGCAAGCCAGAAGGATTTATTAAGATTTTTTACAAGAATAGCAGATTATTCTTCTTTTCCAATTTATCTATATGATTTACCTCAGATAACAAAGATAAAAATGGAAATTGATACAGTTATTGAATTAAGCAAACACTCAAATATAGTAGGCATTAAGTGTTCGCATGACCCTACTTATGTAAGGAAACTTTATGATTACTTCAAAGAAAATCAAAAATTTGATGTTATAAGCGCACAGGTTGATTTGGTGGATATGTTTTACAGATATGGACTCAAACTTCAGCTTGACGGTATTTTTTGTTTATTCCCAGAATGGATGAAAGAATTAAAAGCATCTCTTGATAAAGAGGATTGGGGAAAAGCGAAACTTGTTCAGCAAAGGATAACATCTTTCAGAGACAAGCTGCTTGAATTGGACGTATTCCCTGCTTTCAGTTATGGAATGAATCTGCTTGGATATAAAGGCAATTTTGCGCCTGACTACTGTGAGTTAGGAGAAGAAAGTAAAGACAAAGTTTATAGGCTAATAAAAGAGTACGGATTAGTTTAAAAGAAGGAGGTGATTTAAAAATATTTTATAGAGTCAGTGACAGGTGACTAATAGTAGGTAACTGGAACAAAAAAAGGAGAAAAAAGATGTCAATCAAGATGCGTAAATCGTTTGTGAATTGTTGGGCATTTACATTAATAGAGCTTTTGGTTGTAATAGCCATCATAGCTCTGCTTGCGTCAATGCTTTTGCCGGCGCTTAGTAAAGCAAGGGAGATGGCCAGAAGCACAAAATGTGTAAGTAACCTGAAACAAAGTGGTATCATTTTTCAGTTATACATTTCTGATTACGACGGTTACTATCCTCCCGCATACACTCCGCCAAGCACCCCGACAGGCGCTGTTTGAAACATGTGGATGTCGGATTATTTTGGGACATACAATAAGCAGACGCTGTTGGTGTGCCCGTCCAGCATAAAAGACTTTATGCAGCCAGGTTATTATAAAAGATCATATGCCTACAATATCGAAGGCCCCGGCTGGTCAAGCACAGGGTCCCCAGTACGCGAATCTATGATAGTAAGTGGTTCCGAACTAATTCTTTTAGGTGAAGTTCTTTGTTATTCATGGGGCAATAAAACCAGCTGCGGCGCAACCATCAATGATGGTGGAGACGACGTATTAGCAAGGCATAATGGAGGAGCTAATTTTCTCTTTTGTGATGGACATGTTAAATGGATGTTACCTGCAGAAACTGATTCTCCAAAGAATTTATGGACAAGATGAGAGGGATTTAGGGGAAAAGTGAAGCAATGAAAAGGACGGTAACCTGAATAACAGTGTGTGGAGTGAGACTACATGGAATACAGGGTTTAGTCTGCTTGGCCAGTCTAAAAAACAGGCAGATCCTCAGAGTGCCAAAAAATGGCTGTGGCTGGAAAACGATTGCCTCGGTCAAAGGAGCCAATGATTTCATGACCGAGACGAAATTCAGACAGATAACAACAAACTGATAAAATTTTTAAAACGAGGAGGAACTAAAAATGAGGAATGTACGAATCGAAATCAAATGTCTGTGTTTTATCTTTACAGGATGTCTTATGTTTTTTGGTATTACAGATGCAGTTGCAACTGAGGGTCTCATTGCACATTGGGCAATGGAACGGCTGGAGAATGATGCAGTAAAAGATATAAGCGGAAACGGGCATGATGCCAAATTTGGCAGTAAAGTAAAGGATGTAAAACCAGAATTTGTTTCTGGAAGAGCAGGTAACGCAATGAAATTTGAGCAATCCAAAATGATGTATTTATCCGTAGCCAAATCAGAAGATTTCAATATAGACAAGAATATCACCTTAATGGCGTGGGTTAAACCTTCTGACAACATGCGAAGGCGTAGAGGCGAGATTCTTTGTAACACACTTGACAATGGGGAAAGAGGAAAAACATGGCCTGGATGGCGTTTTGAATGTGGTTGGAGTATGTTCGAATTTAGATATCTGACAGTGGAAGACAAATACGGAGCAGGGAGAAGTCCTGGAGGAACTGTACCAGCTGGTTCATGGACACACATTGCAGTAACCTTTGATGGAAAAACAATCTGTCTTTACGTAAATGCAATCCTGAAACGAACTGTTCCCGGAAAGGGAGATATTTCATCATCAGAGTATCCGCTCATAATAGGCAATTATGTCGGCTCAAAAACGCCATATGCTTTTGATGGACTTCTTGATGAGATAAAAGTTTTTAATAAGGTTTTAACTAAAGATGAAATCTGGGAAGAATCTTTACCTAAAGAGTAAAATTATAGAATAACATTATTCACACAGAAGGAGACAAAAAAGTGAAAAGAATTACAGTAATTGCGTTGGGATTATTTGTTTTAAGTGTAAGTTTTATTATTTCAGGAACGTCGGAGGCAAGCATGTTGAGCGTGACAGCAATGAAAGTGACTAAATCACCAAAGATTGACGGCAACCTGAATGACAGTGTGTGGAGTAAGACTACCTGGAATACAGGGTTTGGGCTACTTGGCCAACCTGATAAACAGGCAGACCCTCAGACCCGTTTCAAGGTAGTATTTGATGATAAGAATATCTATTTCGCGGTTGAATGTTTTGAGCCTCTTATGGACAAGCTCCGGGTGCAGTGCAAGGAACGCGACTCTGGAGTTTGGGGTGATGATTGCATTGAAATATTCCTGGGTTTATCATCAGACCAGAGGAAATACGTCCACATTGTGGTCAACAGTATAGGCACGGTAGCTGATGCGGATTATGATGAAGGGGGCCGGCGTAATACTGGCTGGAATTCTGAAGGCGAGGTTGCTGCAAGAGTGGGAAGAAAATCATGGACAGTTGAATTATCGATGCCGTTTTATGAACTTGGCATAGATTCTGAACAAACCGGGAGCGGTTTTATTAACATTGCCCGGGAGCGCCAAGCAGGCGGGAAAGAATTATCAAGTTTTGCACCCTTGGCCGGAGGGTTCCATAATCCTTCCGTTTTTGCTCAATTGAAACTGCCCGGAGCAGACTTGTCTAGATATTCATGGAATGTGATACCGTTATTTGATAAAAAGATCATTTCTAATGCATTTCATGCGGAGACACGCATTATAAACAACACCGGGAAATTTTATGCCGTGGAAATCGTACCTGTCCTGGAACTGGGCGGTAAAAGGGCGCAGGGGAAAATCACAAGGGACATGCTGGATAAAGGGCAGACACATGAACATACCTTTGCCGTGCCCCTTCCGGGAAACGGCCACCAGATGCTGAATCTGGTTATACGGAACGTCCGGAGCAAGGAAATATATCTTAAGAAAATCACCCCTATGGAACTGAACTATGCGCCCATAGAAGTGACCATGAAAAAACCTTATTGGAGAAATACCATTTATTCGAAACAACAGATTAAAAATATTGAATTTCACCTGAAATTACTCATCCCGGAAAAAGAACTGACCAAAATGACCGCGTGTTTTTCACTGCAAACAAAGGGCAAAGAGAACAAAGAAGTTATTTACGAAAAAACAGAAGAAAACCTTCTGCCGGAATTTAATGTAACACTTCCTGCCAGGGGCCTCAAGATAGGAGAGTACGGGATTACCATAACCCTGCTGGATTCTTCAGGCAATACCATCCATGAAACTACAGAGTCCTTGAGAAAATTACCGCCCTCACCAAGCGGAGTAGAATGGTGGTTCAACGAAGATGGCGTTTTATTCCGCAACAACGAAAAATTCCTGCCGTATGGGTACTACACACTTTATCCTGCGAGGATGGATGTAGTCAAAGACGAAGGGTTTTGTACCGCTGTTCTCTGGTACGGGGTCTCGGGACTGGACAAGTATCTTGAAAAAACAGAAGCCGCAAAAATGGCTGTGGTAGCCTATGCTTCCTGGTACCAGGAGACTAAAGCAACCAAGAGCAAATGGACAAAACTCATGACAGCTGAAGAAATCAATAAATTGGAAACGCATATAAAGAAATTGGCCAGTTATCCAAGCATGATGGCCTGGTATCTGGCGGATGAACCGGGTTCTGCTCATGTCCCGAGAATGATTCAAACGCGCAACATCCTGTCTGCAGTGGACCCGTACCGTCCTACCATAATCCTCTTGAATGGCATTGAAGCGACATACAAGTTTGGCAACTCTGCTGATATTATAATGAATGATCCCTATCCTGGGTTTAAGATCGGCGGTCTCGATGCCTTACCGATTGAAACAGTAAGCCGATTTGTAAAAGCAGGTAAAAAAGCAACTGAGGGCAAGAGGCCTGTATGGACGACCCTGCAGGGTTTTAGCTGGGGTATTTCTAATAGATTTGGAGAGCGGGCCCCTGATTTTATTGAAGCGCGCAACATGAACTACCAGGCTGTTATCGCCGGCGCCACCGGTTTTCTATGGTACGCGGACGTGTATGCCAAGATGAGCCCATCCCTAGACATGGCCATACCTTTTATAGGCAAGGAGATGCAGCTGCTTAAAGATTATGTGCTTTCGAAAGACGTCCCCGGGGCGGTAAGTATTGAAGCGCCTGAGGCGGAACATATTCATGTATCCTGGCGTAAATCCGGTCGAAATTGGGTATTGTTTGTCGTAAACACAGCCACAAAAGAACAGGATGTTCGATTTGCTTTTAAATCCTCTCCCGGGAAAAAAATCTTTGTTGTCTCTGAAGATCGGAAAATAAAGATGCAGGGTAGCAGCTTTACCGATACGTTCAAGATATATGATACGCATATTTATACAAACGTGCATAAATCAGCTTCTGTCTTTGATATTGAGGCAACGGTACGCAAAACGCTGGCCGCGGATAAGGCCAGGAAGAAACAGGGCAACCTTGCTTTTGAGGATAGTGGAGTAAAAATAACAAGTCCGGCTCAGCATGGTCGGTCGACCTATCTTCAATCTCTGGTTGACGGTATGGCTGACCCGGATATAGGCGGAGGATTGTACCGATCGCATGTTAAGAATACTCCGGCATGGCTGGTCATGAAATGGCCCGATTCCGTCGAAATAAACCGGCTCGTGCTTTACAATGTCGGCACAAAATTGGATTTTGAGATCCAGGTCCCGGGGCATGGAGATTCCTGGCAGACTATCTCTTCTACAACCGGGGCTGTTGATGATATCATAGAGGTAAAGTTCGACCGGATTAAGACGACCAAGATCAGGCTGTATCTGACTAAATTCGAGAGGTATAAATCTATGCCCCGAAAATATTACCGTATTTCTGAGATTGAAGTGTATAACAGGTGAGCGCATTGGTGTTCAAAAAATACGAGGAGAGTTTGAAAATGGAGAGGATACGATTGAAGGTCGGATGGGTTTGGCAGTTGACAGTAGCTATAATAGCTTTTTTCATCATTCAAAACAGCAATGTTGCTGCAGAAAATGGTTTGATGGCTCATTGGAAGATGGATAAAATAGAAGACAATGTAGTAAAAGACAGCAGCGGCAATGGGTTCGACGCAATTTTTCGAAGTCATGATAAAGAACTTAAACCGGAATTTGTTCCGGGGGTTACTGGGAAAGCCATGCGTTTTCGTCAGGGACAGGCGGCCTGGCTCAATGTAGACAACACTGATAAACTGTTTACCGAGGAGCATTTTACTATCATGGCCTGGGTCAAACCCAAAATGCTTTGCAACGTCATCTCTGAGGGACGAATTGCTCCATTGGTCTGGCTTTGTAGTGGTTCTCAGTTTAAAGAACAAGGCAAAAAAAGACACGGATGGGTTTTTCGTTATTATAAGAATAATGTTTTTTTCTACCATTTTCACCCGGACGCAGAATCTGGAAAACGGCTGGATGGCAAATCCGGGTCAGTACCTATAGACTCATGGACTCATATAGCAGTTGTTTACAGCGGAAAAGAACTGCGGCTATACATTGCTGGGGAGGAACATGCAAGCATAAAAACTGATGGTATTCTCAAACTTAAACAAACTCCTTTGATAATCGGAAATTACCTTACGAATAAGTCAACTTTTGCCTTTGATGGACTTCTTGATGAGGTAAAAATTTTTAATAAGGCTTTAACTAAAGATGAAATCTGGGAAGAATCTTTACCTAAAGAGTAGAATTATAGAATAATATTTAAAGGGAAGAAAATATAAGTTTGTATTCATTAATGGCACTGCGTATAATGAAACAGCTTAGCTATCGAGAATAACCTAATGAGAACAGTGTACCTAAAAATCAAAGAAGAGCTTGATAATATTCCTGTTATAGACGCTCATGAGCATAGTTGTGGGCATTATAAGATATTACCAGCTTCTGGTGTGACAAGTTTTTTTATTAACGGGTACATGCGTTCGTTACTGTTACAAGTTGATCCATACCTTAAACAAATTATTACGGATGCGAATAAACCAGATAAGCAGCGCTGGCAGGTATTTCTAAAGCTTTGGCCGTATGTTAAGTGTACGGGTTATGGAACTGTTATCTCAGAATTGCTTCAGCAATGGAAGTTGCCGAATGATTTGACCGAAAACAGTTACGAAGAAATCTTAGCTATTATACAACAAAGATCACCTGAAAATGGAAGGAAACTTTTCCGAGAAGCTGATATCAAAGCAGTTCTAACTCACTATCTATCCCATCCCTCTTATGGAGGCTTGGATAATGTTGCATCGTTTTTGGATGGCTCATTGCATTTTGAATCGGAATTTTTCCCTTTGCTTGGAACATTACCATTACATAAATTCTATCAGATTTCGGATGTCAAACGGGTCGGTCATATTATAAATTTCGAAATTGATTCACTGGATAAGCTTGTAAAAGGGATTCAAACAATTATCAGTCGAACGATAACCAAAGGAGTGATTGGACTAAAAGATCATTCTGCTTACTCCCGTGGATTGAATTTTGGTTTTCCTGACAAGAAATCTGCATGTAAAGAACTCGATCGTCTTTTGAAAGGCGAAAGACTGGATGATTCAGATAACAGTTTGTCTGATTATTTGTTCCACGTAATACTTAGATGCGCCGATGACTATAGTATCCCGGTAGCTATACACACTGGTTATCTTGTAGGGACTTCCGATCCAAAGACAAACGTCAAATATTTTACGAATATTCTGGAGCAATATCCAAAAGTGAAATTCGATTTATATCACCTTAATTATCCCTGGTTTGAAGATTTGTTATCTATTCTAAAACGATTTCCCAATACTGTGGCAAACTGTTGTTGGACACATTCTTTTGACCCCGAAGGAACGGAACATTTTCTAAGTAGAGCTCTAAGTTTATTTCCATCTAATCGTATTATAGGATTTGGTGGGGACTACTTCGAAATGCCTGAGTTTAGTATAGCTCATCTTAAAATTGCCAAAAATAACATAGCTGGAGCCCTTTCGAAAAGTGTAACCCGTGGCCGAATTTCAATGAAGTCTACACTTGAAATAGCTCGTATGTGGCTTTATGAAAACCCAAAGGCACTTTATCTTAAAGACCATAATATCTGAAATGAACGGATATTTAAAAGGAGAGAGCATACTATGAACAAAAAAAAATATCTGCCCAACTCGTGGGAATCTATGGGTAAAACTTATTATGTAGCCCAGAATAACCCACAAGCATCGGATAGTAATCAGGGAACACAGAAAAAACCATTTAAGACCATATCAAAGGTTGCAACAATAATGGATATGGGAGATACAGCACGCATAGATGAAGGGGCATATAGAGAGGAAGTAAAAATTTATAAGAATGGTCATATTTATCAACCCAGACTTTTGCCTTCATTTAAAGCTGTATCTGGGAAAAGGGTATATTTAAAAGGCTCTGATATTTTTGAGACAGAATGGGAACACATAGAAAACAATGTGTACAAAGCTCAATTGCCAGAATGGCTTTTTAAAGAAGATGTCTATAATCCTTATGAATTGAGCATTGTTATTGATGAACCAAGACGAGTAAGACCTACAGAGGAGAATCTTTTACCTGAAACACTTGGACAGATATATTTGGATGGAGAAGCTTATGAACAAGTAAGTGGATCGGAAGAGCTCTTGAAGACAATACATTCATTTGTTGTTTCTGGAAATGGCAAAGAAATTATTATTCACTGTGACGCAAATAAAAGTCCAAAAGATTGTCTTGTAGAACTAACAGTACGACAGCGTTGTTTCAAGCCGCAATTTGCCGGCAAATTGTTTATTCAGACCATGGGTATGGTAATAGAACATGCTGCGGAACCCGGTGCATTTTCATATTGCAGACCATTATCAATAAGAAAAAATCCAAGCGCAGGTATTCTTGTTAGAAAAACATTTAATATTCCGGGAACATCAGAGCGGGATTGCGGCTTGCTTGGAGGAATAAGCTATATAAGCAAGGATAAACCAACCCTGATAGCCTCAATTGTTGATGATACTCTACCCTGCACACCAGAGAAGACGCCAGTTTATAATTCAATGAGTGAAGATAGCGGCAAAACCTGGAAAATTACAGGAACAGTCAGTACTTCTGATAAAAGGTCGGGGTTTAGTTATTTTTTTGATGAAGAAAACGGAATGTTGGTGAGATGGTATCTCAGATATCCACAGGGCATTGACCTTAATGGAATTTCTGGGAAAAAGAAGCATGAAGTAATATTGCAAGTCTCCCATGATGAGGGAAAAACATGGAGTAAACCTAATAAAATTCATTATGGAAAAAATTATTACTTTGGAATGATTAAACTTCATGATGGGACATTGCTTTGGCTTTACACTGAAAATCAGCAAAAAGAAGAACATCATTCATGCATGAAGTCATTAGTAGGAGAATGGAATAAGAATTTGAGTTCAATAGATTGGCAAGAAGGTGGTATGCTTGAGATAGATCCCTTAAATAGCAGTGGAGGGCTTGCTGAACCGCATGCCTGCCAATTCCGCGACGGGAGAATTTTTGTCGTTCTGAGGCAGGGGAATATACTTGCTTCTCAACATCATCCAGGCTCTCCTTCTGTAAAATTGTTTTCCATATCAGAAGATAATGGCATGAGCTGGAGCGAACCTAAGCCGCTTACTTATGAAGATGGGGAGTATATCTATTCTCCTCGAAGCTGGCAGGATACATTTTGTTCATCAAAAAACGGGAAACCTTATGTTATTCTGAATATTAGTAATCACTCAACACACAATTGCGATCCACGGACAAGCGTACAAATCGTTGAGGTTGATAGAGACTCTTTATTCGTAAGAAGGAATTCAGTGGCAATTATCGAGACTAAACATGAGGAACACCAAAGAAATGTTCGCTTTTCAAATTGGCAGTCGATAGAGGATCGTCAAAATGGAAATCTACTCCTGTTTATGAAGTTGCATACCTCTCAGCAAGGCCCAGTGCACAGTGGTTATGACTGTAATTTATATCGTTATGAAATAATATTGCCTGATTAGAAGAAATTTGAAAAATGGAGAAAATAGGTCATAAAGAAGTTCGACGAGCATTAACTGGTCCTGTCCCGTCAATATCAACGCCGTTCAAAAAAGATGGCAGTATCGATTACAATAGCTTGTGTAATCTGATAGATTTTCTTATTGATGCAGGCAGTAAGACCATAATGCTCACTGCAGGCGACAGTCATTACATCTGTATGAGTGAGAAAGAAATCGCTGAAGTAACGAAAGTAGTTGTCAATCATACAGCAAAACGTGCTATGGTTATTGCTGCAGACAGGTATTACAATACAAAGCAGGCGGTTGAATTTGCTCAATATGTACATAGTATTGGCGCAGATATTCTCATGGTTATGCCCCCGGATTGGGCGCATTCTTGCACACCTGAGACTTTGTCTGAACACTATACGCAGGTCTCACAGCACATTCCTGTAATGATAGTTACAAATGTTTTTATTGCGCGCGGTATGGATTTTGGTTTAAAGACATTGAAGCTCACTCTTAATAAAGCAGATGGCGTTGTTGCAATAAAAGATGACTTTTGCGGCGAGTTTGCAAGGAAAATGGGATTATTGGTTCATGATAAATGGGCAGTAATTTCCGGAGGTCAGAAACAAAATCATTTAAATATACACCCCTATGGATGTGATGGGTATCTCTCCACATTTATAAGTTTTAAACCAGAAATAACACATCAATATTGGACTGCTATAAAAAAAAATGATGAAAAAAAAGCAGCTCAAATAATAGAGACATATGATATGCCCTTTTTTGATTTAATAGGCTCCTTTACCGGCAAGTTTGATGCTGGAAAGCATGGAGCACTTGAGCTGTTTGGTGTTGCAAAACGGTGGAGAAGATCACCTTATCATAGTTTGAATGATAAAGAGATGGAAAAGCTGGCTGATTTTTTTAAACAAAAATCGTTGTTGTAAGCCTTGTGATAAAAATATAGGAGATAAAAATGACTAAACGGTTTAATGACGCCCGTGACTGGTTTTTTGAGAAAAAATTCGGATTTTTTATCCATTGGGGTTTATATGCCATTAACGCATGGCATGAACAGGAACAGATGCGCAGGGGTATTCCCCGCTCGGAGTATGAAAAACTGATACATCAGTTTAACCCTAAAAATTTTAATCCGGATCATTGGCTCGATCTGGCTGAACAGACAGGCATGAAATATCTTTGTGTTACGACAAAACATCATGACGGATTTTGTCTCTGGGATACGAAACAAACGGATTTTAATGTTATGAACAGCCCCTACCACAAGGATATTTTGGCTATGATTGCCGAAGCCTGTCATAGACGTGATTTTCCGTTATGTCTGTATTATTCAGTAGTAGACTGGCATCATCCTAATTATCCCAATTGTGACCATAGTCATGAATTGCCCGGCCCGGAACCGGGTGATGAACCTGATTTAGAGAAATATTTGAATTTTCTCAAATCACAGGTCAAAGAGTTATGTACGGATTATGGAGTCATACACGGTTTCTGGTGGGATATAAATCAGACCGGCGTGAAGAACCCTTCAATAAATAAAATGATACGCGATCTTCAGCCGCAGGCAGTTATTAATAACCGTGGTTTTGATGAAGGTGACTTTGGTACTCCTGAGCGGGACTGGAATAATACAGTTGAGACATCTTTATCCTTTCCCAAACCGACTGAAGCTTGTCAGTCGGTTGGTTCTGAAAGCTGGGGTTATCGCACGAATGAAAGTTATTTTACATCAGAGTTTCTGATTCGCGCCATAGACAGTGTTTTAGCCAAAGGAGATAATTATCTATTGAATGCAGGACCCAAGGCTGATGGAACATTTCCTGATGAAGCGGTAAAGATACTTAAAGATATAGGCGCTTGGATAAAGACAGCCTGGGAATCGATTGAAGGAACAGAACCATGTTCCAACCTGGTGAAAAATCGCAATATATTACTGACGCGAAAGGATAAGGAGTTTTATATTCATCTAAATAAAGTCCCTGTCACAGATTGTATTATACTTAAGCCGATGAACCAGATGCCGCTTCGAGCAATTCTCTTAAACGATGGCTCAAAAGTGAATGCTGCGGTTGAGATTATGCCTAATACTCATAAAGAGAAAAAAGCACAGTTGTATATTGATGAATTACCTATAAAAAAATTTCGTGATACAGTTATGATTGTAAAACTAAAGTTTTGACCGTTGATGAATATGAGTTAATTAAGTGAAAGGGATAAGAGAATATGAATATTAACGAACTTTTTGATCTAACAGGCAAAGTTGCAGTAGTCACAGGCGGAGCAGGATTGTATGGCAGGCAGATTGTGGCTGCTCTGGCTGAGGCAAAAGCAAAAGTATATACGGCATCTCGGAATTTAGAAGCTTTAGAAAAAGTGGCCTCTGAACATAGAGCCGATGGATATGATGTTGCTGCTTTGAAGTTGGATTTATCCGATGAGAAATCTATTCTAAGTCTGAGAGATAAAATCTTAAAAC
>CAYZBC010000139.1:0-12628 GCA_964476535.1 uncultured Maribellus sp. | reverse complement strand
CAAAAATTAACCCGATCTTAGTTCAAAGATCGGGTTACATAATCATGGTGTTTAACGATTCCTAAAGTTATTTTACGGTCAAAGCCCCAACAGTTTTTGTTTTCAATTCAAAAGTGATATCAAATTCGTCTTTAATCATTTTGTCGCTAAGTCCCTGAAAAAACTTGCCCGATCCATATTTTATGTCCCATTTTGTACGGTCAATTGAAGCAGTTCCTTTGGCATCTACTTTTCCATCTTTCAATGAAACGTTGGCCGGAAACGATATTTCGTGAGTAATACTTTTCATACTAAGATTTCCTGTAACCTGATAATTTCCATTATCAGCGGCTTTGATTGAACTAATTTCGAAATTGGCATTCGGATATTTCTCTACCGAGAAAAAATCTTCAGATTTTAAGTGACCGACTAATTTATCATTCCATTCTCCGGTTAAATCGGTACAAACAATCGAATTTAAATCCATGTTTATATTTCCACCAACAACATTTCCACCTTCAACCATAACCGATCCACTTCCAATTGATAAATAACCAGTGTGTTCTCCTGATACTTTTTTACCCGTCCAATAAACCTTACTTTCTTTTGTATCAATTTCAAAAGATGATTTTTTGCTTTCATTTTTTATAGCAAATACTGATGAAGCAAAAATCATCACGACTAGCATTAAACTTAATTTTTTCATTTTTTCTGTTTTTTTATATTATTTACGCTGCAAAAATAGTGGGTAAATACATGAGAAAAAATAAACTAGTTTAAGAAAAACACCTTTTTGTCTTATTTTTTTGATCTTTTCGAAATAATTTTACTTAAAAACACAGGAGTAACTCCTAAATAAGAGGAAATATGATACTGGGGAAGTCGTTGAATTAAGTCTGGATACTGATTGCAAAGCTCTTCATAATTTTCTTCAGCCGTATTTGTTAAAATGGAAACCAACCTTTTTTGAAGGAAAATATAAGACCGTTTAATGTATTTTACGAATAGTGATAAATCCCCGGTAAGCAACTTCAGATTTTCATCGGAAATAGAAAACACTTCACTCTTTTCTACAGAATCAAGGTAAAAAGAGGTTTCAAGTGGCGTAGCTAAATCACCAATCCACTGGTTTTCTCTGGCAAAAAGAACGTTAAATTCTTTTCCTGAAGAGTCAATTACATACATCCGCAACAAACCTTTTCCAATAAAATAATGACGCGTATTTTTTTCACCTCCATAAAAAATAATTGCTTTTTTATCGTACGATTCCCTTCTAAACGAATTTTCAATTAAATTCTTTTCTACAAAGGATAAATCTCTTTTGTAAATAAGTTCAAAATAAGAAACAAGTTGCGAATGATATTCCATTATTAAAAATTCGTTTTTATATGGAATAAAATTAACAAAAAACTGTGTTCTTTTCGATTTACTTTCCGAATTCTACCAAAGCAAACCATTTTTCAGAATCGGTATAAACATTTTTAATTTTTAATCCTGAATTTTTAATTAATTCTTCGATTGAATCGAGTGAATACTTATGAGAGTTCTCGGTATGAATGGATTCTCCTTTTTCGAATTGTAATGATCTATCGAAAAATGGGGAATTTATTATACAACTTTTATTTGCAATCAAATGCATTTCAACTCTCGATTTTTCAATATTGAAAAATGAGCGATGATTAAAATCTGCGACCTTAAAGTCAGATTCTATTATTCCGTTAACTACGTTCAGAATATTTTTATTGAATTTTTCAGTAATGCCATTTGAATCGTTATAAGCAGCATTCAGTACTTTTTCAGATTTTACCAAATCGAAGCCAACCAATAATGAATCGTCTTTTATCAACACTTTCGCTAAATTTTGTAAAATTTCCCTCGAATCTTTTTTTGAAAAATTTCCAATTGTACTTCCTAAAAAAGAAATCAATCGTGGTTTTTCTGAATGTGGAATTTGATCCAATTGGTGAATAAAATCGGCAACGTACCCGCTAATTTCCATTTGAGGAAATTTTAATGAAAGTTCGTTCGCTGAATTTTCAATGGCAGATTTGCTTATATCAACCGGAATATATTTTACATTCTGCAAATGTAATTTATCAATTGAACGCAGTAAAATTGAAATTTTAGAACAATCTCCACTTCCCAACTCAATAATTTCAAAAGTTGAATTACGGTTCATCAATTCCTCGGCAATTGTTTCTAAGATACTTTGTTCTGTTCGGGTTGGATAATATTCGTCGAGTAGAGTAATTTGCTCGAACAAATCCGATCCGGTTTCATCGTAAAAATACTTACTTGAAATTCGCGGTTTATTCTGAGTCAAACCTATAATAATTTCTTTTCTGGCCTGATTAATTCCAATTTCAGGTAAAAGATTTTTAATCCTGACTTTTTGCTGCTGAAATATTCCTGTTTCGTTAAAATTCATAATTGTACTTTATTATTCAGGAATTCCTGTTTCGAAAGGATTCTTCGGGTCGTTACTCCACTCGAACCAACCGCCGTCGAAAACTGAAACTCTGAGCCATCCCATTAACCATGCATTAAAAAATGCTTCGCTGCCCCGCCAACCAGTTCCACAATAAAATGCCAAATGTTTATCGGGTGTAATTCCAACTTCCGCCCATGATTTTGCAACTTCTCCGGCTTCTTTAATTGTGTGATCCACATTTCTATAGTTTTCCATGTGATAGGCATCGGTTCCGCAATTGCCAAAAACCGCCCCGGGAATGCGCCCCTTTTTCTCAATGTAATTGTAACCACTCACCTCTCCTATCCATTCCGGCCAACTTCGAACACTAACCAATTCGCCAGTTTTCGATTTAATAATATCTTTAGTTTCCGGAACATCAACTGCCAATTCAGGTATGGCAGGAATTTGCACTCCAAAATTTTCAATCGGAGTAGGAATCTTTACTTCGCTTGTAACTTCAAATCCGGCATCTTTCCACGATTGCATTCCACCATTTAACACGCGTACATCTTTAACACCTGCATACATCATTATAAATGCACAACGAATTGCCCCCAAATGCCCGGCACTACTTCCTGGGAAGTCGGCATCGTTATCGGGAAATGAAAACCGACCGTACAAAATTACTGTTGTATTGCTGGTAATTCCATGTTTCTCGAGGGCTGCTTTAAGTTCTTCCGGAGATCGGCGATTCCATGTTATGGGCGACTCGAGATCATTTGTATCTAAAGCAATTGAACCTGGAATATGATCGATTTTGTAATCATCAATATTTCGGTAATGTGAGTGGCAAACCACATAATCTTTATTTGAATATTCGTCTGGAGTGCCACCGGATATTAAAATTTTTACCCAATCCGGCGAAACAAGTTGACGATATCGCTCAAGTTTTCCCATTGGCAAATCTTCATTTTCTGCCCATTCTTCAACAAATTTGTTGTAACTATTCACATCAGAATAACCCGCTCTCACAAACATTTTTACCAGCGAATCTATTTCATCATCGGAATAACCATAAACCACAATTTTATGTTCCGGTAGAATTTCTTTCGAACGAACAATCTCAATCCAATCGATGTATTTGGTCCATTTAGACGATAAACTACGAGCCCCTTTTATGTGACCACCTCTTTTTTCATCTTTAAGTTTCCACCCATTATACGCATCCACGGGCCTGGCATCAATAATTTTAACATGCTCATTACTTAACAGTTCAAACAATTCTTTTGTTAAAAGTTGATTAACCTTTTCGTTTATTGACATAATTATTTTTTCTGATTAAAAAGACTGATTCTATCGACATTACATGCAATAAATTCAGTAAAAAATTTATTCATATTTAAAACAAGGAATGATTACGATAATTGTTCAAAATAATTATCCCAAGAGATGTGTTTTCTTCCTGCAGCAGCTTCAAAATCCGAATCCACATTAAACTCACCGTACCTTATTTTGGAATAAATTCCAGCAATTACGGTTCCCAAAAATTCACCATTATTTTTTTGTTGAAATCTTAGATAATCTTCGACCGACATACCTTCATATTTTAGATTTATTCCAAATGTCTGATTTAGATAATTTGTTAGTTGCTTTTGTGTTATTGCCTCACCTGCCAAATTATAAACCTTATTATTTCGGTCGTCATTCAAAATCATTTGTGAATAAGCAAATGCCAGTTCATTGCGGGTTGTGTATGCGCATAAACCATCGACGCCACTGTTAGCAATTTTTCCAAGTTCCTTATATTTATCTATGTATTCCACATCGGGTTCTATATACAGCCCATTTCTGCCAATGGACCATTCCAGCCCACTTTCCTGAATATCTTTTTCGGTTTGGCGATTACTTTTGACAATTGCATCAAAAGTAGATGAGCCATCTTTCCCAATTATGCTCGTATAAACTATCTTTTTAACTCCACAAACTTTTGCTGCATTAATTACATTTCGGTGTTGCCCAATTCGATTATCAGGGTGGTCCATTCCTGAAACCAACAAAACCACATCTACCCCTTTTAGAGCTTTGTTAAAATCTTCCTTGTTGTTGTAATCTCCTCTTTTTATTTCAACACCTAAATGTTCTGCCTTTTCAAGAGTTCGGACAATTCCAATTACATTCTCTGCACCAATTTCTTTAACCAAAACCTTAATTATTTCTCCACCTAAATTTCCGCTTGCCGTTGTTACTGCTACTTTCATTATTTGTCTTTCTTGTCTTATTAAATAATATTCAAATATATACTGTAAATTATTACAATGGAAGGTGAAAAACAAACCAACAATGGTAAAAATGAGAAATACCGAATATGAAGCTGGTTTTATTTTATTTTTTGGATTCACAACGTCAAAATAATTATCTTTGACCAAAATTATTACCTGAATCATTTAATAATATTAATAATCTACACCTTAGTAGGTGTGTAAAAAATTACATCATGAAAAAGAATTTAATTTTGACTTTATTGATTTTTGCAGCACTGTTAATAACTGTTCCATCCTTTGCACAAAAAGTAAACAAACTCTCTAAAACAGAAAAAAAGGAAGGTTGGACACTAATGTTTAACGGAAAAAACTTTGATGGCTGGCGCCAATGCAATGGTACTGAAATGCCAGCAAACTGGATTATTGAAGAGGATGCAATGAAAGTATTTACCGGCAAAGGGAAAAAACCAGGGCAAGGTGCTAATGGAGATATTCTATATCCGGGAAAAAAATTCAAAAACTTCGAATTTTCTATTGATTGGAAAGCAAGCAAAATGGCCAACTCTGGCATTTTCTACAACGTACGTGAAGTACCTGGAAAACCCATTTATTATGCGGCCCCTGAAATACAAGTACTTGATAATGTGGATGCAACGGACAATAAAAAAGACAACCATCTGGCTGGTTCATTATACGACTTGCTTCCCGCTGATCCAGCAACAATTAATCCAACAGGAAAATGGAATACATGTCTTATTAAAGTAAAAGATGGAAAAGTTACTGTAAGTATGAATGGCAAGAAAGTGGTGTCTTATACACATTGGACTCCAGAATGGGATGAAATGGTAAAAAACAGCAAATTCAAAAATTTCGAGGGATGGACAGAAGGAATTGACAAAGAAGGATATATTGGTTTGCAGGATCATGGTTATCCAGTTTGGTTTAGAAACATTAAAATTCGCGAATTGTAAATCGACAATAATTTAAGTTCATTTTCCGTAGAGACACGAATACTTTTTGTAGAGACGCGATTTATCACGTCTCTACAAAAATAACAAATATAAATTCCATGAAATACACATCCATCATTTTTATCCTGTTGATTCTATTCGGGTGTAATAATCCAGGAAAAGACGCGATGCTTGGCATCTCTACAACCAAAAATTCCGAAAAATTAACCGACCTGGTAAACCCACTAATGGGAACAGACTCAAACCATTCGTTATCTAATGGAAACACCTATCCGGCAATTGCCCGACCGTGGGGAATGAACTTCTGGACACCCCAAACAGGAAAAATGGGAAACGGATGGGGATATACTTACGATGCGACAAAAATTCGTGGCATAAAACAAACTCACCAACCAAGTCCATGGATTAATGATTACGCTGCATTTTCTTTTATGGCAGTTACCGGAGAATTAAAATACAAGGAAGATGAACGCGCTTCGTGGTTTTCGCACAAAGCAGAAACAACTAAGCCTCATTATTACAAAGTTTATTTGGCCGATTATGATGTTACTGCCGAAGTAACTCCTACTGATCGTGCTGCATCTTTTCGTTTTACTTTTCCTGAAAACGACAATTCGTATTTACTGTTAGATGGATTTGATGGAGGTTCGATGGTAAAAATTATTCCTGAAGAACGAAAAATAATTGGATATTGCCAGAATAATCACGGTGGTGTGCCTGCCAATTTTCGCAATCATTTTGTTGCTCTTTTCGACAAAGATTTTGAAATTACAAAAACATGGGCCGAAGATAAATTGTCTGATTCCAAAGAAGCTGAAGGTTTTCATGTGGGTGGAATTATTGGATTCAAAACTAAAAAAAGCGAACAGGTAAATGTTAAAGTTGCATCATCGTTTATCAGTTTGGAACAAGCCGAATTGAATTTAAATCGTGAAGTTGGAGATAAAACTTTCGCTGAAATTAAAAATGAAGGCGAAACGATTTGGGAAAAAGAATTGGAAAAAATTAAAATAGAAGGTGGAACGGAAGAACAGCGCAAAACTTTTTATTCAAGTCTTTATCGAACTTTATTATTTCCCCGAAAGTTTTATGAATTTAATAAACAAAACGAAATCGTTCATTACAGTCCGTATAACGGTGAAGTACTTCCCGGTTATCTATACACCGACAATGGATTTTGGGACACCTTCCGTGCCGTTTTTCCATTTTTTACCTTGATGTATCCAGAGTTGAATTCGCAAATTATGGCGGGTTTGGTAAACACCTACAAAGAAAGTGGCTGGTTGCCGGAATGGGCTAGCCCAGGTCACCGAGGTTGTATGATAGGTTCCAACTCGGCATCGTTAATTGCAGATTCGTATTTAAAAGGAATTCGTGGTTACGACATTGAAACATTGTACGAAGCCATCCTAAAAAATACTGAAGGTTATAATGAAGATGTTACTTCGGTTGGTCGTTTGGGCGCAGAAGAATACAATAAATTAGGTTACGTCCCTTATGATGTTGGAATCAGGGAAAACACTGCACGAACTTTAGAATATGCTTATGCCGATTACTGCGTTTGGAAATTGGCTCAGAAATTAAAAAAGCCGCAAGAGGAAATCGACCTTTTCAAAAAAAGGGCAAGAAACTACCGCAATGTTTTCGATCCGGAAGTAAATTTGATGCGTGGCAAAAATGAAAATGGGGAATTCCAGTCTCCATTTAGCCCATATAAATGGGGCGATGCGTTTACCGAAGGAAACAGCTGGCACTACACATGGAGTGTTTTTCAAGACATTGAAGGATTGAAAAATTTGATGGGTGGAAACAAAGAATTTGTTGGAATGCTAGATTCTATATTTGTTGTTCCTCCAATTTTCGACGAATCGTATTACGGCGCTGTAATTCACGAAATAAGGGAAATGCAAATTGCCGGAATGGGAAATTACGCACACGGTAACCAACCCATTCAACACATGATTTATTTGTACAATTATGCAGGTGCACCCTGGAAAACTCAAAAATGGACACGGGAAGTTTTAAACAAATTGTACTCTTCGCAAGCCGACGGTTATTGTGGCGACGAAGACAACGGACAAACATCGGCATGGTACGTTTTTAGCGCCATAGGATTTTATCCGGTTTGCCCGGGAACCGACGAGTATGTTTTTGGCGCTCCCCTTTTCGACAAAATTTCACTTCAACTCGAATCGGGAAATGAATTTGTAATTCATTCAACAAATAACTCTGCCGAAAATATTTATGTTGATGAAATTCTTTTGAATGGAACATCTTACGACAAAAATTTCATCAAACATTCAACCATTACAAATGGTGGTGAAATTAATTTCTCGATGACGAACTCACCAAATAAAAAGCGGGGAACTAAAAAAGAAAGTTATCCCTATTCGATGACAAATGAGGAATAGAATTCGTGTTGAGTTTTTATACAATTTTTAAGAAAAAACAGAGCAAATAATACCACTTGTTCTGTTTTTTTTACCCATTAAAATGGAAAGCCCACACTAAAATAGACTCGGGTTTTATCATCTTTATTATTATCGGCAATGGCAAGCTTTATTGGGCCAAATAACGAATCATATTTAAGTCCGGTGCTAAATCCCATGCAATAATCATTAAAAGAAGATTCGGTAATAAAAGAAAATAAATCGTCGAAACTTGGGGCAAATGTACCCAAGTTCGTCGTAGCAAATAAATAAAGCCCTGAAATTATCTCAAAATCAACATTAGCTTCTCCCAATGCGAAGTTTTTTGTAAGAATTTCACCATAATTAAATCCGGCAAACGGTTGGAAATTAAAATGGTCGTTGATTTGGGCACCACCCAACCAAAAATAACCTGACAAACCAGCATCATCTGAATTTAGTCCTATTGCTGAGCCAAGATTTAAGGTAATTTTTTTACTAATAGTTTTGTACCAGTTATAATCAAAACATAGAGTAAAAAATGGATCTTGTTGTAAACGAGCTAAATCTTCGTTAAAATTTTCAATATTATTGCTCTTTAAGTGTACATTCGAATTTAATATATGATTGAAAAGGATATTAAATTTTATTCCCGACTTTGGAAAATAAAGGTCATCTGTTGTATTATGCGAATAATTTAAACGATAACCTAACTCGTTGGTTTTATAACTTTCAAAGTTTGCTTCTGCCTGAATAGCTGCTAAATCAGCATTTGGAGCTATTCCGTTAAATTCATAAAAACCTCTAATACCAACTTGTCGGTTTAACCCAAATGAATAATTTATTCCTGAGCCACCATCAAAATGCGATTGTTTGTAATTGCCCATCTCATCTCCTCTGTTATAATAGGGTAGTTTTGAATTATTTGCATTTAAAAAATATTGATGGGTAAATCGTTGGTTTTTACCTAAAAGCTTATTTAGTTCAAATTTAGCTCCAGGATTTTCAGCCACATTTAATGATAATAATATCCGGGATGACGGAACCAAAAAGTTTCTTAATGTGAGATTCGTTACTACTCCTGTACCAATTTCATTATCGAATGTTGGTGCCAATTTGAAAAATGCTCGTGGTTTTTCTTTAACATTAAATACCAAAATATAACCTACCTGTTTTTTTTGTAGTGAGTAAGTCACTTTTGTAAAATACTGTGTCCCATACAAAAATTCAACAGCCTTTTGAATATCACGGTTCGATAAGTATTTTCCTTTTTCAATTCCGGATTTAATTGTTACAAAATCTGCAGAGAGATGTTGCAGGTTTTCAATTTGAATATCGCTTATCAAAATTTTTTCAGGCTGATTAATTTTAGAAGCAGGATGATACTGCAAGTTTAAACTATCGGCCAACACTTTAAACTCAGCAAGATGTTCTCTGCCTGCTTCTTCACCGTATAATTCAATCTGTAACGCACTTCCAAAATCACTGGAACCCAAACCTTTTAAATCAGGAACCACTAAAATGTCAACCTTTGGAATTTGAATTTTTGCATCGTGCACATCAGACAAAACAGTTGCCCGAATTAAAACATCAGTCAAAGAAGATAAGTCCTTCTTTGTTATCTTATTTTCAAATCCCACATGCACGCCAATTACAATATCTGCTCCCATATCGATCACTTCCTGCACTGCAAAATTACGTGCTACTCCACCGTCAACCAGTAACATTGAATCCATACTTACCGGTGTAAAAATACTGGGTACTGACATACTTGCCCGAACTGCAGAAAATAAATCTCCTGATTTATGTTCAATGGTATGTCCGCTAATTAAATCAACAGACATACAATGAAAGGGTATCGGAAGACTATCAAAATTTTCATGGTCAGTTAATGGCCAATAAAGTTTTGAAAGATAGTTTTCCAATTGCTGCCCTTCAATCAAGCCACCCGGAAGATCAATTTTTTTATCTTTTATAGGAATTTTAAGTAAATATTTTTTTGATTCACTCTTTTCTTCCATTAAAATTTTATCAAGCGATATTTCATCAGAAAGTAATTTTTCCCAATCCAATTCGCTGTTTATCAGAGATAGTTCATCTGCCGAATATCCAATGGCATACAAACTTCCAATAATACTTCCCATACTTGTTCCGGTAATATAATCGGGTGTAATTCCAGCTTCCTCAAGTGCTTTCAAAACACCAATATGCGCTAATCCTTTTGCACCGCCCCCACTTAAAACCAAACCGATTTTGGGTTTTGATGGAATTTCCGGAACCTGCGCAAAAATGGAAATTGAAGCTACAATAAACAGGAATGTAAAAATTATTTTGTCTTTAATAAAAGTTGTTGCAAAAAAGTTAAACGATTTCATGCGATTTATTTTATAGCGTAATATGTTATAATTTGAATTGAGCACAACTCATTTAAATCCAATAGTGAGTCTACTTCAAAAAGTAAAAAAAACGAGACATTTGTAAGGATTATTTCTTTTGTTTAGGTACGATGTTTACCTGATAAGGAGATGCTAAAGTAAATTCAGCACGAGAGACCATTTTTAATTGTTGAGTAAGATATCACTCTCCGTAAGTTGACGAAGAGTGATATCAAGAAAAACAAAATTTGTAATTTGCATAAAGCAATTATAGAATCCCGAGTAGTTTTAGTACCAAGATTATTTCACTTTGTTGCCAAAAACAGACTACTTATTAAGTTCTCACAGCTTGCTGTTAAATTCAAAGCATTGTAGTTTCTAAAATAAAAATCCAAGATTTAAGGAAGCCGACTTATTTTGAATGTCCGAATCATTAGAGATTTCACTTATTCCCATGTCATAATTCATCGAAACCTGTAAAGCCTTATTTTTTAAGACCGGAAACTCCATCCCAATTTCGAATGACCACCCAAAATCGAAGTCATTTAAATCTTCTAAATCCGTTGTCTGTTCTTGAATCGTTTCTTCTGCATCTAACAAATAACCAAAATAGGGCCCAGTTGCAAAAAACAAACGCTGACCATTTTTAAAACCTGCTTTTTCGCTTGCTGAAAACTCTGCTTTTACTGGCAGAATCAAGTACTGAAGATTATCCCTTAATTCCGAATCAGAATCCTTCAAATCACATTTTAATCCTTTCCCCTGGTAATCAATTCCCGATTTTAAAGCCATCCAATCGTTCATCTGATACCTGGCAATCACCCCAAAATTAAATCCTGCTTTTAATCCGTTATCATCGGTAATTTTTCCAATCTCAGATTGCGTAGAAGCATTCAATCCTGCTTTCACACCCCAATTAAATTGGGCAAAAGAAGTGCTTGAAATTCCTAAAAGCAACACAATTACCATCCCTAATTTCGAAATTCTTTTCATTTTTAATGAATTCATTCCTTTTTCTGTCAAATTCGACACAATTCCATTTGCGTGCCGGGTTACATTTTTAAATTGTTTCTGTTTCATTTCTAATTGTTTTAATTATTTTAGTATTAAACGATTTTAAATCACTAATTTATTCTCACATTTTAGCTAAATAACTAATGAAAGAAACAACCCAAAAACCGCTACCGCAAATGCAATTTTTAATACTACTAACACAATCGATTTCTTTATATTTATTTTTTGCTTCAAACATAAAGAACTTTAAATCATATCAATAGGAGCAAAAACTGAAAAGCGACCTCTGAATGGCTGATTTCTTCTAAGTATTTATTACTCTCGCTTTAAAAAGCTGCAAATAATTTGATTGAAAAACCTCATATTATTGTTTATTAATCCTACGGTAGATTCTAAAAATTATTATTTTTTGGATTTGTAAAAAGAGGAAGAACCCATTTACCCCTTTTTCCAAAAATATGAATTAGAATACCCAATATATTTAATATTTAGAACTCACTTAAAAACAACTGGTCGTTTCGACGTTTTTTGCATTTTAGTCGAACTTCGAAGAAAAAAAATTTAAGCGCAAATCCCGTAAAACAGTATTTCCAGCATATCGTTAATTTGTTGCTTAAAATTATTCACTGTTTCCTTCTCTAATAACAAAGGCCCTTCCAGCCCTTTCATTGCAATAACTACTGTTTTTGCAGTTAATGCAGCATTCAAATTTTTAAATTCTTTATTTTCAATACCTTCCTGAATAATTTGTGTTATGGAATCAATTTCGTTTTTGTCATATTTTACGCGAATTTTTTCGATAAAATCAAGATTCGAGAGGTAATCATCTTTTAATGCCTCATAAAAATTACCCCAGTTTTTAAATCCATCCATCCGCACAAAAATATACACACGCAATTTATCCATGGAAGAACTACATTCACTCACTTTCGAGGTAATTTCATTTCGTAAAACAATAGCCTCTTTTTCTACCACAGCCTGAAAAACTTCCTCTTTACTTTTAAAATAGTAATACAAGGAACTTTTACTTTTACGTGCAGCGTAGGCAATTTCATCCATGGTTGTTTTCCTGAAACCAAAGCGCTGAAATATTTTCTGTGCAGCAACTACTATACTTTCTTTTACATCGTGTTTCATAATATAGACTTTTAGACTATTACGGTTCAATAGTACAACTTTTTTTGATTCACCATTTAAAATACTCAAA
>CAYZBC010000138.1:0-12729 GCA_964476535.1 uncultured Maribellus sp. | reverse complement strand
AAGGGTAATTATTCCGTATAGAGTTTTCTTTTTTAGTGACATTGCGTATTTTCTAAAAATTATTTACTAAGCGGTCAAAATTTTCTGATAATGTAATTGTGTTTTCGAAATCGTATAGCGTTAGCTGGCGGATGGTAAAATAATAGTTCCAATATGTACGCAAAGCAGCAATGTATGCCCGGCGTGCTTTTTCCTGGTCGTTTCGGGCAAGGTTTAATTTTGTAACGTCAACTTTTCCAATTAAAAACCGTTGTTGGGTTACATCGTATCCCATTTGTGCAATGGTGTCTGCTTTCGCTGTGTTCAATACCTGGTTGGCCTGTAAATTGAACTCCATTACATTCATTATTATATTTTGCTCGAAGTCAATTTTTTCCTGGTTAATACTAATGCGAACTACCTCGCGGCTTGATTGAGCCATGGCCAATCTTCCTTTTCTTCTGCCCCAGTCGAGCACAGGTATATTCAGTCCAAATCTTAAACGTTGCCGATCTAGGGGATTCTGGTACACTAAATCTAACGATTCGGCATTTTGATTTAATCCGTACAGGGCAAAAACATCTCCACTAACACCACTTTCCGATTTTGCCTGTTTTACCTTTCTGTCTTCTTCTATTAGACGTTGCTGCTGTTGCATAATCTCAGGGTTATTCTCCAACGCAGCCTGAATCGCTTTGTCTGCAACAATTTGTAATTCAGGTAAATTTATAGGAACAAGACATTCTATTTTGGTTTCTTTATCAAAACTCAGAAAAGAATTTAACTCGGCGCGGGTGCGTTCCAGCCCAAGCTTTGAACGGGTTAGTGCTAGTGTCGCATTCATGAAACTTAGTTCAAGATTCAGCAATTCATCCTGAGTAACTGTTCCTACCTGAAATCTTCCTTTTCCTATTTTATAAAGCGTATCGGCATTGGCCATGTTTGTATTTGCAATATTTACCTCAATTTGTGCATCAACCAAATCGAAAAACCGTCGGGTTGCTTTTATTGCTAATTCTTCACGCGACTGAATAAAATCTTTTTTAGCACGTTCGAATTTTAAAGGCTCAATTTTGGCAGTCCATTTTAGTGCATTGTATCCATTTATTGTTTGCGCATAACCAACACTAAAAGGGGTGGAATTGTATGATGAAATTTTATCTAATCCCAGTTTTTGTGTTAGATTTAATTCTGAACGGGCAAAAATACGACCACCTGTTAATCCAACATTTTGGTTTAAAAGTAATCCTATTTCAGAGCTTAAATCTTCGCGCGATTTATATTCATCGCGGTTTTCATCGTAATTATACACTTTCTGCATCGAGCGATTGTAATCAAAAGGAGTGGCTTCAATGCTTAAACTAGGCAATCGGTCGGCTTTAAAATACCGAAACTCCCAATAACTCTCTAAATACATGTTCTGATTAATAAATGCATCTAAGGATTGCGCTGATGCAATTTCAATAACATTTTCTAGGGTAAGTAATTTTTCATCCTGAGCACTAGAATGAATTACCGGTAGAATATAAAGCAGAATTAAAACAAACTTGATCTTCATGATTTTTTTATTGAATTAAGAACGAAGTGAACTTACAGGATCCTGGTCCGAAGCACGTTTTGCAGGCAGATACCCAAATGTAACACCAATAATTACAGAGACTCCAAATGAAATTACAATGGAAAAAATTGATATTACAGTTTTAATATCAAACATCATCATAATAATTTTTGATAAGGCTATACCTAATAAAATTCCTATAATTCCGCCGGTTACACTAATTACGGTCGATTCCGACAAGAATTGGACAATAATATCTTTTCGTGAAGCTCCAATCGCCTGCCGAACTCCAATTTCTCTGATTCGTTCCATTACCGAAGCAAGCATAATATTCATAATTCCAATTCCACCAACAATTAGCGAAATTCCGGCGATTACTCCGAGCACAATGTTAAAGATATTTTTAGTACGTTGTTGTTGTTTTAGCAGAAGTTCGGGAATTGTTATCTCGAAATCATAGACTCCGTTGTGGCGGCGTAGCAACATCCGATTAATTACTTCGGCAGTTGAACTTAAATTTTCCGTCTCGTTAACCTGTACAACTATTTTATCGAGTTGATTTACGTTTTCTTTTGTGTTATTGGAACCGAAAGAAGCAGCCAGCTGTTCAACTTCGTCGGTACGAACAAGCGAACGGTTTTTGAAACGCATTGTCATGGTTTTGGCAGGTATAAATATTTTATTGTCGGTACTGCTAATTCCCAGTTCGTCGGAAGCAGAGGAAGTAAAATCGCGCCGTTCGACAACACCAATTACTTGCAACCATATTTGTCCACATTTTATGTAATCTCCAATCGAATTTTTATGATTGAAAAAAACATTGTTTATGTTATCGCCAATAATACATACCGGGAATCCATTTTCAATCTGGCTTTCAGTAAATTTTTCGCCATCTTGAAGTGTTATGTTAAAAAGCTCGAAATAGTTGGCGTTAACCCCTTCAAGCACTACAGGTTTGCTTTTCCCGTTTAAAATGGCTGAATAGTTAAATGTAATTACCGGAGAAAGCATTTTTACACTTGGAATCACTTTTTCGATTGCAGTGGCATCCAAAAGAGTTAATCCTTTTGAGAATTTTTTAGTACTAATTTGAACTTCATTATCACTGGTCTCATTATCTTCTGAATTTCCAATATTTTCTATTGGCGAAATAATAATATTATTTACTCCAACCAATTTAATTTGTTCCATAATTTCTTGTTCGGCACCATTCCCAATTGCAAGCATACTAATTACTGCTGCTACACCAAAGATAATTCCCAGTGCTGTGAGAAACGATTTTATCCGGTTGGCGAAAATAGCTTCAATTCCACTCGATACATCGTATTTATAACGTTCGTATGTACCTTTCAAGCTATTTGTTCCTTTATTTTCTGACTTATGCAATTTGTTGTTTCTTTAATTTTCAGATTTATTTGTGTCTTCCATATTCCTTTTATTCCCTCGTATAGCTCGTGTCAGGTCAAGCCTGCCCATTCAGGACGTCATGCTGAATTTATTTCAGCATCTCTATTTCAAACAGCAGATTCAGAAATAAATTCAGCATGACGAGCCCGAAATAAGATGCTTGACTTAACACTAGTTTTTTGCTTCATTAGGTTCATTTTTATCTTCTTCGACAGCAGCTTTATTTTCTTCCATTTCTTTTGCTTTTCGCTCCTTAATTTCCCAGTAAAGATCCATCCCCTCAATCTTCAAATTTTCAGAATTTTCAGGTAGGGATAGCAATAAAACATCGCCTTCGTCTAATCCTTTATTTACCAGAACGAAATTTTCGTTTTCATCACCCAAGTCAATTATCTTTTTTACAATGGAATTATTTTTTTCAAAATAAACAAATTGCATACTATCATTTTTGAAAACGCTTTCTGAAGCAATAAAAAGAGTGTCGGAATAAACACCGGTTTGAATTATATTGCTCGTTGTCATTGCCGGTTTCAAATCAGAAACTTCACCAAAAACCTTGATTTTAACTTCAAATACTTTGGCATCACTTTTTGGCATTGGTTGCCCAATGTTAGCCACCGAAAATACTTCGCCTTCGAGTATTTTTTCCGGTAAAGCATCGATTCCAAGATTAACCTTCTGACCCGTATATATTTTTGAAATATCTATTTCGTTGACATAGGTTATAGACAACATGGAAGAAAGATCGGGTAAAGTGGCAATTATTGGACTCCACCTACTAACTGTGGAGCCTATTTTTATTTTTTCACGGCTTCGATCTTTTACATAAATAACCATCCCAGGTTTGGGTGCATTTATTTCAAGCGTTTGGTAAGCTTCATGCAACATATCTAAACGACTTTGTCGTTGTCTCACTTCAATATTATACCGTTCAACCCTTGTTCTTGCCTGCTGTTTTTTTAATTCGTACCCTTTTATTTCTTGTTGAAGTTTTCGTTTTGCTTTGGCCAGATCCATTTCGGCTTTCCTTATTACGGCAGGCGACTCATATACTGATTCATCAAGAATAATTTGCATTTCTTCCACATCTTCTTCCGCATTTGTAATTAAATCGCGGTTATTACTTAGTGTCAGACTAGAATCCATTTTTGCATCTTCAAAAGAATTTAACCTCAGTTCCAGGTCTTCCTGAGCACTGATTATTATATCTTCTACTACTTTGTGGTCGAGGGATGCAACATAATCACCTGAGTCAACAACAGAACCTTCTTCGATTAAATCGGTAATTTTAATTTCATTAATTCGGAGGTTTCTGTCGCGCAATTTATCGGGAATAACAATATTCTCTGAATTTTGCGCTTCAAGCTGACCACTGGAATATACGAGAATTTCGAACGGACCTCTTTGAACTGTTGTTGTAATGTCAAAACTGTCGCTATTCGACCGGGGAAGTATAAAAAACACGGTTAGAGCGAGTATAGCAATCAGAATAAGAGCAATTAGTATTTTTCTTCTCATAGTTGGTTTCTACTTTGTTTTCATTTTTTGAATAGTGGTTTTGACACAAAAATACTGCCAAGGTTTAATATGCACAAAAAACAAAATTAAAATCAAAAAAAAACGCTTCCTTCAATATATAAAAGATAAAAGCATATATATATTTAACAAAACTGCAAGACAAGCAACGAAGCCGCCTCTTTTTTGTTAGTTCTTAGTTAATTCTCACATTTTGGAAGGTGGTTCAAGTAAAACCAAATCGCCTTCATTTATCCCATTTGTAACAATAACAAATTCATCATTATCTAATCCGGTGGTTATAATTTGTTTTTTTGCTTCATGCTTCGTTTTTAGGTATAAATATTTTGTTCCGTTCTCTCTAAAAACAGCATTTATTGGAACAAATACTGCGCTATCGTATTTTGCAAGGATAATGTCATTGTTGCTTGTCATTGCAGGTTTAAGGCCATCGTCACTTTCGTCGAGATGAATTAAGACTTTAAACACTTTCATGTCAAAATTTTTATGATCTTCACCCATCCTTGCGATATATTTTATATATCCCATAATTATTTTGCCATCAAGCGCATCAAAAGAAACTCTTACGCTATCTCCAACATTTATTTTTGCGATATCTATCTCTTTCACAAAAATTTCTGAAACTACCGCCGACATATCAGGAAGTGTTGCAATGGGTGGTGCAAATTCATAGGTTGAAACATTATCGTCTTTGCTAAATTTTTTACCATCCCAATTTTTACCAAAAATAACAATCCCATCTTCTGGTGCGGTAATTTTTGCTGCTTTCATTGCTTCCCTGAATTTTCCAATTCGTACATTACTTTTTTCAACGCCTTCTTCAGCACGGACTACTCTCAGTTTTAATTTGTTTTGTTCCAGCTGGTAATCGCGTCTTTTTTTTGCAATGGTGTTTTCCGCCTTTTGGTAGGTCATTTGTGCCTTACGTTGGTATGCCGGCGATTCAAAAACTGATTGTTCGAGGTCAATTTTGTTATATTCCAGATCAAGTATTGCATTTTTTAAATCTTCTCGCATTTCAGTTAATTCAACAGTGCTATCAATCTTGGCATTGTTTAGATCGGACATCTCTTTCTCTAATTTTTGTTGTTCTTCACGCATTCCTGACATAATCCGGCTTGCATCGAGTTGAATAAGAAAATCACCTTTCTTTACATTTTTACCATCTTGTGTTAAATTTAAAATTTTCATCGACCAAAGACGTAAATCCCGGTCGCCTAAAATTTTTGGTGCTCTTATTAAGGTTGCATTTAATCCATTTATTTCCCCTTTGCAATTTAATACAGCTTCAAATTTCTCTTTTTTAACTTCATAAAACTTTGCAGATTTCTCACCCGAAAGTGATGAAGCCATTACGGCTGCAACAACAATTAGGATTAAAATTGTTCCTCCAATAATTATTTGGTTTTTTTTTAGTGCCATTTTTTTGTTTTTGCAATTATGAACGTAAAGAAACAACCGGATCATTTTCAGAAGCCTTTTTCGCAGGTAGGTAACCAAATGTAATCCCAATTATTACCGAAACTCCAAAAGCAATTACAATACTGAATACTGAAACAATTGTTTTAATGTCAAACATTACGGTAATTATTCTTGAAAGAATGACACCCAGTATAATTCCAATAATACCTCCGGTTAGACTTATTAATGTAGATTCTGCAAGGAATTGAGCAATTATATCTTTTTGTTTTGCTCCAATTGCCTGACGAACTCCAATTTCACGAATTCTTTCCAATACAGAAGCGAGCATAATATTCATGATTCCTATTCCGCCAACTATTAGTGAAATTCCAGCGATTGCTCCTAAAACAACATTGAATATATTTTTCGTTTTTTGCTGTTGTTTTAGCAAAAGTTCAGGAATAGTAACCTCAAAATCGTACAGTTCAGAATGCCTGCGCAAAAGAATTCGCTTAATCATTATTGCAGATTGATTAAGTTGTTCCGTTTCTTTCACCTGGACTATTATTTTATCCAATTGATTTAGATTGTTATCCGTATCGACCGGTTCTTCTTTCTGTTCAGATCCTCCAATAATCACTATCATTCCATCGGTTCCACCACGTTGGTTTGCTTTTGCAATTTCATCGGCTCTTAGAAGCGATCTGTTCTTGAAACGAAGAAGCATGGTTTGAACGGGAATGAATATTTTATTGTCGGAACTACTTATTCCCAATTCATCGGAGGCAGAAGATGTAAAATCGCGGCGTTCAACAACACCAATTATTTTTAACCAAATTTGCCCGCATTTAATACTTTTCCCGATTGGATCATCTTGTCTGAAAAACTGGGTCTTAATATTATCGCCAATAACACAAACCGGAAGGCCTTTTTTAGTTTGTGATGTATTAAATTGGTTGCCACTGGAAAGTTGCATGTTGAAAAGATCGAAATAGCTATTATCGATACCTTCCAAAACTACAGGTTTACTTATATCATCAAGTAAAGCAGAATAGTTAAAGGAAATTACCGGAGTAATTTTTTCGATAGTAGGTAAAATTTGTTTGATTGCTTTAACATCCCTTAGTGTTAATCCTTTTGAAAATTTTTTACCACCAGGTTTTCCATCGTCATTTTCGCTGCTATTACTGGTGCCATCATTAACCGCATAACTACTTGGTGTAATAACTATATTATTTATCCCAACAAGTTTAATTTGTTCAAGAATCTCCTGCTCTGCACCGTTCCCAATAGCGAGCATGCTAATTACGGCGGCTACGCCAAAAATTATTCCCAAGGCTGTTAGAATCGATTTTACCCGGTTTGCAAAAATTGCATCAACGGCGATTATAATATCGTGTAAATATCGTTTTAAAAACATGGTATTATTTTATGAATTTAGATTGAGGTCTTTATTAATCTTATTTACACCTGAAAATTGTAAGCCGGGTGGTAACTCCTTGCTTTTCTGCTCCAGTTGTTTTCTTTTGTTCTCTTCTTCGTTGGCTTTCTTTTCTTCTTTTTTTCGCTGAATCTCTTCATATATTTCCATGCCAGAAAAAGGGCGCGATTCAGCATTTTCGGGTTCCAAAGAGTAAAGCTCTTGCCCTTCAGTTAAACCCTGAAGAACAATTACAAAATTTTCATTTTCTTCGGCAGTTTCAATAATCTGCCTTATTTCCTTGCCTTCTGTTGGATAAACATAAGATAAACTATCATTGGTAAAAACAGATTCAATTGGGATGTAAAGAACATCTTCAAAAAAGTCTATCTGAATTGTATTGCTGGTAGTCATTGCTGGTCTTAAATCCGGATCAGAACCATCAATCTCAATTTTTACCTCAAAAACCTTTGCATCACTTTTAGGCATAATTTGTCCCATATTAGCGAGTGAAATAACTTCGCCAGACAGTTCTTTGTCGGGAAATGCATCAATACCAATTTTTACTTTCTGCCCAATTTTAATCATGGATATATCAATTTCATTGATAAAAGTTTTGGTAATAAGGCTGTCCATGTTAGGGAATATTGCAATAATTGGATTCCATTGTGAAACCCGGGAGCCTGTTTTTGTAGTACCTCCAAAAGTGTGCTGATAATAAGAAAGTATGCCCGATCTGGGTGAATAGATTATTAGAGCATCGATTAACTCTTGCAGCGCAGTAACCCTTTCTCTTACTTGTTTGTAATTGATGTATTTTCGATTGACTTTATTTATTTCCTGTTGTATTTTTAACTTGTAGGCATTTTTCGTCTGTTCGAGTTTACGATTAGCTTTGTCTAAATCCATTTCTGCCTTTCTTTGCAGAGAGGGCGATTCGTAAACCGATTCTTCAACAACAATCGCTCTTTCTTCCAAATCTAAACTGGCATTAACAATTAAGTCTCGCTGGTTACTAAGTATTAAATTTGAATCAATTTTACTGTCATCGTACTCCGACAATATTTTTTCCATTTCATCCATGGCGGCCTTCAGCTGCTCTTCAACCGCCTGGTGATCTAATGTTGCAACGTAGTCTCCTGAATCAACATAAGTTCCTTCTTCAACCAAATCTGTAATTGTTAAATTGGAAATTCTTGTTTGTTGATCTTTCATCTTTTCAGGGATTAAGATGTTGTCTGAATTTTTAGATTCCAATTGTCCGGTTGAATAAACAAGAATTTCAAAAGGGCCTTTTGCGACGGTAGTGTGAATCGCAAATGTTTCATTTTTTGGTCGTGGAAATACAAAATAGGCTAATAGCAAAACAACTATTACAATAATAGTGGTTAACCAAAGTTTTCTATTCATGGTTATTTCTTTTTGGTTACTTGGTTGATAATCTTCGGTTTGATTATCAATAATTATGCCTTGATTTGTTGATAACGCGAAGTTCCATACCAAATTTCAAAAAATAGTTAAAATCAGCCTTTTGATTAAATAGTAAAAAACAAATTATAAAATTAAATGGGTGTTTTTTAAATGGCTTCTTAGTAATGAATTAATTGCCAGTTTTAGTTTTAAAATAGCGTTTAAAAACGCCAGACTGTGCCAAGGTCATAATAAGTACGCCAAAAACGGTAATCATTCCACCAATAAATTGATGTGGTAGGGGGAAACTTCTGAAAACAAAATAGGCTCCAATAAGCACAAATATTCCCTTTAAACTCTGAACGATGGAAGAGCGGGAAGCTTCGATGTATTGAAAAGAATAGTAAATGGTTAAGATGGCTAAGAATGGTCCAAGAACTGCACCAATTGCAATGTTTTTTAATGCTGAAACTGGTATTATTATCGACTGTTTATAAACAAAAATCATTATTATGGAAAATACTAAAAGCCAGGCTGTTCGATTTAAATTGAGTAGCTCGGGAGTTATTTTTTTTACATGAACTTTAACAACTAAGGTTGCCGTTGTAGCAAATATGGCATTTACAAATACCCAACCGGTTCCTTTAATAAAAAATGTTTTTAGTGTAGTGCCACCAGTATAACTAATAACAAAAGCACCAGTTAAAGCTAGGGCAACTCCTATGGTTTCAATCCATCCAAATTTCTCTTTTAGAATAAATACGCCACCCAATGTAACCATTACCGGATACATGTTTCCAAGAAACGAAGTAACTGCCGGGTCTTCAATAATATTTATTGAAACGAAAAATGTGGTGGTGGTAAGAATTTCGAGAAACCCAAGCGAAACCAGGATACGAACTTGTTTTTTTGAAAGGACTTTTAGCTGTTTTAATTTTTTGCTTTTCCATGCATACATCAAACTTAACAGCGCTCCAATGGCAAACCAATACAAACCAAATTGCGTCAAATGAACTTCGTTTAATGCAGCCTTGCTAAAAATATAAACGTTCGAAAAAGCAAGAGTAGCAATTATTGCAAATAGATAACCTTTGAAAGTATTCGATTTCATTATGTGCAAAATTAATTTGCGGTGAAAGTACAAAAAAGCAATTTTGAATTAGGGTTCTTGCATAACAAATTTATATCTTTGGAAACTGTTAGATCAATAATCTCAAATACGAATTTATCATAATATATCTAAATCCAGAATTACTGTTGTTGTTATTTTAGCGCTTTGCGCTTATTTGTTTTTCGTTGTTGGTTTTTTATCAAAACTGGAGCATTGGCCCGATTCCGTTTTTTATATTTCTGTAGGAATTGTCATTGTATTGTTAATTGCTTTACTAATTATTGTTTTGTGGAAATCAAAAATGAGCTGAGTCATCTCCATCTTTTAAAGTTTTGAATATTATTTTGAATTTTGCAATGATAGGAGATTCTATATATCTGATTAAAACCAATTGTATATTCCCTTGCAACAATATTAAATATAACAAATTCGATTTTGTAACGGTGAATAAAACTGACTATTAATTCAGCAATATTCTTATTTCATTTTCAGCATTTGGTATTGACCAGAACCTGAAATACAGCAATATCTTTACCAAACCATTAATAACCGTAAAGGTTTAATTAATGATTTTGACAATAACTTGCTTTTAGCCCGATTGATTTAAACTATTATAGTTCGGCCATCGGAAATAAAATTGATACTATTAATTTCAAAATTCCTTAAAATGAAAATACAAACGATAACAACAGAGTTTGCCCCCGCAGAAAGAGATAGTATAAGAATAGTCGAACTTCAATCCAAAACCATTGCACAAAATCGCCTGCTATGTAGTATGATAAATACAGTTTCTGAAATGTTGGTTGTATTAAACAGCAAAAGACAAATTATTTTTGCTAACGATGTTTTTACGGGACTTTTAGGACTTCCAGACGGTAAAACATGCATTGGGAAACGTGTGGGAGAAGCAGTAAACTGCATTAATGCTTTCAAATCGGAAGGTGGATGTGGAACGACTGAATTCTGTCGTACTTGCGGCGCAGTTAATGCTATGGTGGAGGCAAAAACAGAACTCAAATCGGAAAAAGAATGCCGCATACTTACAGCAAATAATAATGCCTTTGATTTACGCGTTAAAGCAACACAATTGGATATTGAAGGTGAAACGACAACTATTTTTACCTTAAACGATATTAGTAGTGAAAAAAGAAAACAAACGCTGGAAAGGGTATTTTTCCACGATGTTCTAAATAGCGCAGGTGGCATATCAGGGCTTTCGGAAATAATGCCCGACATAAACGATAGGACTGAATTGATGGAAGTGGCAGAAATGATAAGCCGAGCTTCTGAAAACTTAATAAGTGAAATACAAGCACAACGATATTTAGTTGCAGCTGAAAATGGTGATTTGACTGTTGAGAATTATGAAATTGAGTCTTTTAAAATATTAAAAGATCAAGCCGATTTATACTCAAAACATGAAATTATTGGTGATAAGTACATTTCAATTCATAAAGAATCGGAAAATATTATTGTTACTACTGACGCAGTTTTGCTCCGCCGGATAATCGGTAACATGATAAAGAATGCCTTGGAAGCTTCGTTGCCTGAAACAGTTGTTACAATTTCGTCGAAAAAAAATAAGGAAGTAGTTCGTTTTTCAGTACACAATGGAACGTATATTCCGCGCGATGTTCAACTGCAACTTTTCCAACGTTCGTTTTCAACAAAAGGAATTGGTCGTGGATTAGGCACTTACAGTATGAAACTTTTAGGAGAGAAATATCTAAAAGGAAAAGTTGGATTAGAAAGCACAATTGAAAACGGAACCACTTTTTATTTCGAAATTTAAACGTGTAATAAAATAACGGGAGCAATCAAAATAATCCAACTTTCCTTTTACATTTTTACTACAAAACAATTCATTTGTATTAGTATAATAGACAGGAGTATTCAATTATGGGATGCTCTCGTTTCTTTCTGTCTTAACCCAACATTAACCTTCCAACAACATCAATAAAGATTATTCATATTCCATTATCTTTGTGCAGACTAAAAGTAAGCAGGTGACTAAAAGTCACCCGCTCACTTAACATGTAAATAATAAAATATGCTACCAAAAATTAATCCAACAACTACGACCGCCTGGAAAAAACTTGAAGAATATTATTTTGGATTTGAAGGCACACACATGAAAGAACTTTTTGCAAACGATGCAGAACGATTTCAAAAATACACCCTAAAATTTGAAGATATCCTGGTTGATTTTTCAAAAAATATTGTTGACGATACGGTTTGTGAATTGCTGGTAGAACTTGCAAGCGAGTGCGGGTTGAAAGATGCCATCAAAAGTTTCTATTCGGGGGAAAAGATAAATGCAACTGAAGACCGCTCTGTGTTACACATTGCATTGCGCAACCGAAGTAATAAGCCAATTGTTGTTGACGGAAAAGATGTAATGCCCGAAATAAATGCAGTGCTCGACCAGATGAAAGGTTTTTCTGAATCTATAATTTCAGGGGAATGGAAAGGATATACCGGCAAAGCAATTACTGATATTGTAAACATTGGGATTGGCGGCTCCGATCTTGGTCCGTTAATGGTTACAGAGGCCTTGAAACCTTACAAAAAAGAGAATATAAATTTGCATTTTGTTTCGAATGTTGATGGAACGCACATTGCAGAAACATTAAAATTAGTCAATCCGGAAACCACACTTTTTATTGTTGCATCAAAAACATTTACCACGCAGGAAACCATGACCAACGCCAACTCGGCACGAGATTGGTTTTTAAACTCTGCAAAAGATGAGGCGTTTGTAAAGCGTCATTTTGCAGCAGTTTCAACAAATGCGGAAGCGGTTACTGCTTTTGGGATCGATACCAAAAATATGTTCCGTTTCTGGAATTGGGTGGGTGGCAGATATTCGTTGTGGTCGGCAATCGGACTTTCAATTGCTTGTGGAAT
>CAYZBC010000137.1:0-12732 GCA_964476535.1 uncultured Maribellus sp. | reverse complement strand
TTTCTCTTGAAAATGGCGAAACTACTACTTTCAGGTATCGACTTGCAATTTTCTCAGGCGAGCCAACAAATGCTGAAATAGAGAAGATGTCAAAAGAATACGAATCGAAAATCTAAGCGTTTATATTTTTGAAGGAGATTACCAGGTTTGGTGTTGAAGAAGGACGTCATGTAAGATTTATTATTGCATGACGTTTTTTATATTAATAAACAGAAATCTCATTCTATTGGCAGTTGATGTAGGTTGGAAATAAAATAAACAATAAAAAAAAATTATAAATTATCAACCAATTTTGTGTAATAGTTCAATGTGTAATTGTTTTTTATTATACTTACTTCTCAATACGAATTACTTTGTACTTTTATAAATGGCTTTAAATTATATCTGGATATTTTTCTTCCTCGCAGCTTTTGTAATCGGTTTGGTCCGGTTAATTTTTTTTGGCGATGTTGAGGTTTTTCCTCAAATGGTAAACGCTACTTTCGACATGGCCAAATCCGGTTTCGAAATATCGCTCGGATTAACCGGTGTTCTCACGCTTTGGATGGGTATTATGAAAATAGGGGAGAAAGGTGGAATTGTCAAAGTATTTTCACGATTGATTGGGCCATTCTTTAATAAGCTATTTCCTGAGTTAGGAAAGGAGCACCCTGCACACGGTTCAATAATGATGAACATTGCTGCCAACATGCTTAACCTCGATAATGCCGCAACTCCAATGGGTTTGAAAGCCATGAAAGAGATGCAGGAGACAAATCCGGATAAAAGCACGGCGTCAAATGCACAAATTATGTTTTTGGTGTTGAACACTTCGGGATTGACACTTCTTCCCATCAGTATTATGGTTTATCGCGCACAACTTGGCGCAGTAAATCCGTCCGATATTTTTATTCCCATACTACTGGCAACTTATTTCTCTACTATCGCAGGATTAATTTCGGTGGCTATTTATCAGAAAATTAATTTGCTTGATAAAGTCGTTTTAGCTTATCTCGGCGGTCTTACAATTTTTATTGCCGGAATAATTTGGTATTTCTCAACTATTGAAAAGGAAGCAATTACACAAATTTCCAATGTGGTTAGTAATTTTTTACTTTTTACCGTTATTGCAGTATTTATTTTAATGGCACTTGTAAAGAAAGTAAATGTGTACGAAGCTTTTATCGATGGTGCAAAAGATGGCTTTAAAACAGCTGTAAAAATCATTCCTTATCTGGTAGCAATATTGGTTGCCATAGGTGTTTTTCGTGCATCCGGAGCAATGGATTGGTTTGTTTCAGGAGTTGCATGGGTTTTTGAACAAGCCGGAATTAATACTGATTTTACACCCGCACTTCCAACTGCACTTATGAAACCCTTAAGTGGTAGCGGTGCCCGCGGAATGATGGTAGATGCCATGAGCACTTACGGAGCCGATTCTTTTGTTGGGCGTGTGGCCAGTACAGTTCAGGGAGCTACAGATACTACTTTTTATATCCTGGCAGTTTATTTTGGAGCGGTTGGAATTAAGAACACTCGTTATGCCGTTGTTTGTGGCTTAATTGCCGATTTTGTTGGAATTATTGCCTCAATTTTAATGGCGTATTTATTCTTCCATTAATTTTTTATTCTGAAAACTGCGACTGCAAACTTTTCAATTAATCTACAGAATCGTATACAATAACTTTATTCCATAAATCGGAATTCTCTTCAACAAATTTTAAATGAATAGGATGTTTCTGATAAATAAGCTGGTCTTCGAGTGTGTCGAACATAACCATATATGAATATGTATAAGAGCTTTCAACAACCCCACGTTCTTCTGTTGCAGCTGGAATTCCAACATGACTCATTTTAATGGTTTCTACTTTTCGCAAATTATTCATTGCTTTTTCGAACTGTTTACGATGCGCCTGATTTGTCGGTTCTTTAAGCCAGAAGAAAACATGATGCATTAATGCACCGGTAATTTTAACTCCGCCTGCCATTGTGTTTTTTGATATTGGGATTAAACTAGCTGCAGTAATTCCCGCGGCTGCTTTTTTAATAAACGATCTTCTGTTTTTCATTTTAAAATTTATTTATGGTTTGATTTATACAAACAAGTTTTTTTAACAATGGTTCCAGCAATTCCAATTCCAACATGTTTGCACCATCCGATTTCGCAGTAGCTGGATTCGGATGCGTTTCAATAAATATTCCATCAACACCAACGGCAATGCCTGCACGTGCTACGGTTTCAATTAGTTCGGGTTTTCCGCCGGTAACTCCACTTGCCTGGTTGGGTTGTTGCAACGAGTGAGTAATATCTAAAATTACTGGTACGTTCATATTTTGCATTACCGGAATTCCGCGATAATCAATTACTAAATCCTGATAACCAAAAGTAGTTCCGCGCTCGGTTAGCATTACGTTTTTATTGCCACTTTCCAGTACTTTAGTAATTGCAAATTGCATCGCGTCGGCCGAAAGAAACTGACCTTTTTTTATGTTGACCACTTTCCCGGTTTTTGCAGCAGCAACTAAAATGTCGGTCTGACGGCAAAGAAAAGCAGGGATTTGCAAAACATCAACAAACTCTGCAGCCATTGTTGCTTCATCAGCCGTGTGGATATCAGTTACTGTTGGAATGTTAAAAGTCTCTCCAACTTTTCGCAGAATTTTTAACGCTTTTTCGTCACCAATTCCGGCGAACGAATCTAATCGCGAACGGTTTGCTTTTCGATACGATCCTTTAAAAATAAACGGTATTTTTAGTCGCTCTGAAATGGCAGCGATTTTCTCTGCAATTTCAATTGCCATTTTTTCTCCTTCAATGGCGCAAGGCCCGGCCAAAAGGAAAAAGTTCCCTGAATTGGTGTGTTTTAATTTATCTATTCGTGGAATCATTCTTTGTTTTTAAAATATTAAACAAATGTAAGAAGGAATAATAGAAAGTCATAAGTTTGATTGTTTTAAGATTGTTTCGACATGCAGAAACTATCCGATGGAACGGAAATAATTATTCCTTTAGTTTACTCCTCAATTTTAGTATTTTTGAATTTAGTTTTTAACCTGTTTGCTAATCTTTAACAAATGAAACAATTATTCCTACTTTCTATTTTTGCTTTTACCTTTTTTAATTATTCAGTGGCAAAAATAAAACCCACGCAACTAACCTGCGAATATTTGCAAAATCCTTCCGTAGTAGATGTTCTTCAACCTCGATTGGCATGGATTAATATTGCTGAAGAAAATGAACGCGGGCAAGCACAAACCGCTTGGCAAGTTCGTGTGGCCGGTTCAAAAGAACAATTGGAAAAGCCTGATTTGTGGGACAGCAAAAAAGTTGACAGTAATCAATCTACTCGCGTAAAATACGAAGGTGTAAAATTCAATTCCCGTCAGGAGTGTTGGTGGCAGGTTCGTGTTTGGGACAAAAACGGAATGGTTTCAGATTGGAGCGAACCCGCTTTTTGGCGAATGGGATTACTCGAAAAGTTTGATTGGAAGGCAACCTGGATTGGGGCACCCTGGCAGGGGGAAGAAACGCTTTCAAAACAAATGGATCCCAATACAGGATTACCTAAAGAATTGCCACCTCCATCACCAATGTTTAGAAAAGAATTTAAGGTTGAAAAAGAAATTAAATCTGCGGTAGCCTTTGTTACCGGGTTGGGATATTTTGAAATGTATTTGAATGGTAAAAAAGTAGGCGACGATGTTTTGGTGCCCAATCAAACAAATTATGGGAAACGCCCGGGTTTGATAGAACAGGGAATACCTCTTTCTGATAACTTTCGTGAGTATAAAGTGATGTACCTGGCTTACGATTTAAAAGCGAAATTACAAAAAGGTGAAAATGTAATTGGAAGTATTTTGGGGAACGGTTTTTATAATCCGGCAAAACATTGGGCTTTGGGTTATGGAACACCTCGGTTTCTGGCACAAATTCACATTACTTATTCCGATGGAACAGAGGATGTAATTGTGAGCGATCAAACCTGGAAAGCTTCCAAAAGTCCGATTCTGATGGATATGGTTTATTACGGAGAACATTACGATGCACGTTTGGAACAACCCGGTTGGTGCAGCGCAAGTTTCGATGATTCGGCATGGGAAAAAGTGGCGATTCGAAAAGCCCCCGAAGGCAAATTGGTGGCGCACACTGCGTATCCGGACAAAGTTATTGAGCGATTAAAACCTATTCGCATTGAAAAAATGTACAATGGAAATTATAAAGTCGATTTTGGTGTTGAAATTTCCGGATGGGTAAAATTGAGCAATATTGAAGGACCTATCGGACACAAAATTGAAATCGAATATCTGAGTAATTCTTTTTCGGGAGATAACTCTTACATTTTTAGCGGGAAAGGAAAAGAAAATTACGCTGCCCGTTTTAATTGGTTTGTTTTCCGCGAAGTGGAAATCGTAAACTGGCTGGGAGAATTAAGTCCGGAGCAAATTACGGCCGAAGTAGTAAATACTTTTGTGGAAGAATCGGCCGTTTTTGAAACATCAAATCTGCTTTTTAATCAAGTCAATAAAATTTGGAAAAGAAGTCAGACCGATAACATGCACGGTGGAATTGCAAGTGATTGTCCGCATCGCGAACGTTCGGCTTACACGGGCGATGGCCAGGTTTCGTGTGTTACAGTAATGCACAATTTCGACACAAAAAATTTCTATCATAAATGGATTCACGATATTATTGGTGCGCAAAATATTGAAACAGGTTACGTTCCCAATGGCGCACCCTGGCAGCCGGGTTGCGGAGGCGGAGTAGGGTGGGGCGCAGCAATCAGTATTATGCCATGGGAATATTATTTGCATTTTGGTTCAATCGATATTCTGGAAGATTCGTACCCGGCTATGAAAGAGTATATTCGTTACATGCGAACCTGGTTGGATAAAGATGGAATCATGTTTTCAAAGCGGATCGGGAAAGATGGCAAAATCCTAAAATGGTTTAATCTGGGTGAATGGGTAACTCCGGGTGATTTACCCGCTGATGATTTGGTACATACTTTTTATTTCTGGCGATGTGCCTATTTGACGGCCAAATCTGCAGAAGCTTTGGGTAAAATGGAAGAGGTTCATAAATATGCAGAATTAGCAGCATCAACAAAAAATGCCTTTCATAAAAAATTTTTCGATGCTGAAAAAGGAAGTTACGGAGCAGCCGGTGGAAATATTTTTGCACTAAAAATGGGCGTTCGCAAAAATCAATATAAAAAAGTAGTAAAAGCATTAAAAGAAAATATTAATTCCAACAACGGACATTTGGATACCGGAATTTTTGGCACCCAGTTTTTCTTTGAAGTTTTATCAGAAAACGGCATGCACGACTTGGCGTACGAAGCCATGAATAAAAAGGACGAACCCGGTTACGGGCGTTGGTTGGAATTAGGTGCAACAACAAGCTGGGAACAATGGAGCATCAACGGTTCGCACAATCACCCTATGTTTGGTGGCGGACTGGTTTGGTATTACCGCAAATTGGCAGGAATGAATGCAGATTCGAAAGAGCCGGGTTATCGACACATTATTTTCCGTCCACAACCGGTTGATGATCTTTCTTACGTACAATATCACAATAAAACAGCGTACGGAAATGCAGGTATTTTATGGGAAAAAGGAAATGATAATTTTTCGATGGAAGTAACTGTTCCGGTTGGAAGTCGTGCAACGGTTCATATTCCTGCAAAACAAAACCAACAAGTTTCTGAAAGTGGGAAATCAGTTTTAAATTCTGGGTTTATAAAAAAGGTTGGTGAAGAAGACAATTACAAAATATTCAGCGTTAATAGTGGTGTTTATAAATTTGAAGTTAAATAATTTTTAAAATGAAAGTATTGAAAATATTACATACTATAACCTATTTATTTTTTGCAAGCTCTATATTTGCTCAAATTCCATCTGTTTTAGTAGAAGCAGAAAGTTTCCAAAACAAAGGTGGCTGGGTAGTCGATCAACAATTTATCCCATCCATGGGATCGCCATATTTGTTGGCTCACGGAATGGGAACACAGGTTGAAAATGCATTGACACCTGTTAATTTTCCAGAGAGTGGTAGATACTATTTTTGGGTTCGAACCAAAGATTGGGTGCCGGATCGTCCCGAAACTCCTGGAACGTTTAAAATGATTTTCGATGGAAAAGAGTTCAAAATAACTTTTGGAATTAACGAAGGTTGGCAATGGGTTTCGGCTGGTCGTGTAAAAGTTGGAAGTTCCAAACAACTAAAAGTAGAATTAAAAGACGAAACCGGTTTCGAAGGTCGTTGCGATGCCATTTATTTTTCGAAAGATAAAAATGATTTTCCTCCATTTGAATTGGAAGAAATGACTACCTGGCGCAAAGAAAAACTAGGAATTCCACCTCCGGAAAATGCAGGTGATTTTGATTTGGTGGTTGTCGGTGGCGGGCTTGCAGGTTGCGGTGCCGCAGTCGCAGCTGCCCGGCAAGGCGTAAAAGTTGCATTGATAAACGATCGCCCGGTTTTAGGCGGAAACGCAAGTAAGGAAATTCGTGTGCATACCGAAGGATTGGAGTTTTATACGATTGTACAGGAATTGAGTACGGAGTGGTATCCAAATGGAGATGCCGGTGCAATTGTTGCAACCGATACAATTGAGATGGTGGTGAGGGCTGAAAAGAATATTACTGTTTTTCCAAATACCCGCGCCTTCACCGTTCATAAAACAGGAAATAAGATTACCAGTGTAGATTGTTTTCATATCGAAACTCACAAAGAAACCCGTTTTGAAGCACCATTGTTTGTAGATGCCACTGGTGACGGTTGGATTGGTTACTGGGCAGGTTGCGAAGTAAAAATGGGACGCGAATCAAAGGATGAGTTTAATGAATCGCTGGCACCGGAAAAAGGCGATGGAATGACGATGGGAAATTCAATTTTATGGAATTCAGTCGAAGTTGAAATGACGGAGAAAGTTGATCCTGAAAAACCAATTTCAGTAGGTTTTCAGGAAGTTCCCTGGGCGATTGAAGTTGCCAAAGATTACAATGCCACACGCGGCGAATGGTTTTGGGAATACGGACTTTTAATGAACACCATTTACGAAGCAGAAGAGATTCGGGATCATTTATTCCGGGCAGTTTATGGAAACTGGTACAATGTAAAGCAAGATCCGAAGAATGAAAATCTTCGGTTAAAATGGATTGCATACATTGCTGGTAAACGCGAGTCGCGCAGAATAATGGGCGATTATGTTTTAAAAGAAAGCGACGTAGTAAATCACGTTGATTTCGAAGACGGATTTGTGGAGGAAGTCCGAGCCATTGACATTCATTATCCACGAGGGGGAAAATACGATTTCTTAACGGAAGCACAGTTTACAAAAATTGAACAGTACGAAATTCCATACCGTTGTTTGTATTCAAAAGACATAGACAATCTTTTTATGGCGGGACGCTGTTTCTCAACTACACATGTTGGATTGGGCAGTCCACGTGTGATGCACACAACGACACAGATGGGCGTTGTGGTTGGTTATGCCGCCGCTGTTTGTAAAGAGAATAGTTGCTCGCCGCGTGATGTGTATAAATACCATTTAGAAACAATGCGAATCCGTTTGGATAAAATAAAATCCGGAGCAGAGTTTAAACATTAGGGTGATGCGAATTTCGATTAGGATTTGTACGTCCAAAATCCAAATGTTTTTCACACAGAACCATTATCAGCAATGAATGATGTACATATCATTGCAACATTAGCAGAGTGGGATGAATTTTTATTTTATGATTGGAAAAAGGTTTTTAAAAAAATGCTCAATCCGGCATTTATTTTTGATGGCAGGTATATTCTGAATTCAGTAAAAATGAACGAGACAGGATTCAAATTTAAGGGAATTGGTAAAGGTTAGAAATCGTATTAACCCGAAATGCTTTTTATAAACTGAATTGACCGTTCGTTGAATTCTTCGGGTTGATCCAGATTGCAAACATGGCCGCTGTTTCGGATAATCTCTAATTGCGAATTGAAATGTTCTTTAACCAGATTGGTAACCATTGGCAAAAACATGTGGTCGCGTTCGCCCATAATGTATAATACCGGAACTGACGCTTCTTTGATGAGGAATTCCTGAAGGTTCTCTTTAATTTCAGAAGTCATTTCCAACCATTTTTTGAATTCCCTTTCACCCAAACGCATCGCTTCCTTTATAAACAGGTTTCGGGATTGAACGTGTTTTTTCGATGGAATTAAAATCCAGGCATTTATTCTGTAAATCCACATGTAAGGAAGTATAGAACTCAGCAGTTTACCAACCGTGACCAAAGCATTCATTTTTACATTAAACTGAATAATGGCACCGCCTAGAATAATTGATTCTGCCCGGCCCGGAGCCAGTTTGTCCATCGCCCGAATTACGATGCAACCCAATGAAATTCCAACAAAATGAGCTTTGTTAATTTTTAGGTGGTCCATTGTTTGAATCACATCCAGGGCAATCTCATCGAATTTGTAAATCTCGGCTTTCGAATACTCTTTTTTTGATTTTCCATGTCCACGTAAATCCACAAGTAACACGTTAAAATGTTTTTTGAATTCGCGCAATTGCCGGAACCAAACAATATTGCTTCCTCCGGCTCCGTGGACAAATACTACCCAGGTTTCCGACTTCTTATGTTTAAATGTTTTATGATACAACATCGGCTCAAATGTAGACTTATTTTAAATAACCACAAACTGGTCTTTTTGTTGATGGAAAAAATGAAATTATTTTGAAGTTGGAAGTTTGAATCGTGTTTGAAGCATATAGGAACACAGATGACACAGATTTTATTGATTACACTGATTCTTTTCAGCGCTTATCATTTTCTTCTGTGTCGTCTGTGTTTGTTTTAATTAAAGATCCGAATAGTTGGTTGGGTGCATTAAATATTTAGTTGAACTGGAAACTGTATTTTTGTACTTCTCAACTTCCTTAAGTTTCAACCAATTCGGGTGAGTGCGGAAAGCATCCCATTTTTCGTCGTGTGATTTCATATCCTTAAAAGTTGTCAAATACATTAAATTTGGCATTGCACTTCCTGAAAGTACTTGACCATAAAAAACTTCCTGGAAATCTAATTCATGAAAAATCGCAACTTCGCCACCTTCGTTAAACATTTCCACTTTTTTGCGGTACATTTCTTCGGTTGGTCCTTCGTAACTGCGCAATTCATAAATTTGTTCCGAAGCAGGAGTTGTATGATTTGGAACTCCGTATTTTTGCATTTTATCAAAGGCTTTTATCAAAATAGATTCCATTCTTTCGTAAGGTGGTTTTTCCCAAGAAGCATTTATATAATCTGCCCCGTCGGTTAGATATTTGCTGTCTTTTGCTAATGTTGCATCCAGTTTTTCGATTTGGTTCAATTCTTTTATAGGAATTAAAACGAAAATTTTTGTTCCGGCCGTTGCATCGTCGGCGATGGGTTTAAAAACGCCAACTTTTTTTACTCCTGCCCGGTGCATTGCAGGTAAATACGCATTTTTCAGGTAGTTGTCGAGGCGAATTTCCTGGTCGCTGTCTTTAATGTTATACACTTTAATTTGATAATAATCACGAGCTGAAAGTGTTGAGCTTACAGTAAAAATCAGAAAGAAAAGTAGGAGGGAAGATGTTCTTTTTAATGAATTCATAATAATTTGTTTTAGATTTTTATTGGTTTAAAAATTAGATTTGAAAGATATTAAATTTTTGTGGTTACAAATATTCTTGGCAATGTTTTTTTGTATTTAGTGTTATTGAAATGTTTTATTTATTCAGATCCCAAAACAAGTTCGGGATGAAGTTTTAAATAAAAATGCCCACTGGTATCTCAGGTTGTCCGTCAGATAACCGATCAGCATCTCTATGGAATTCACTCAATCAACTCAATGATTTTGGGTGAAACCCTGCCAATGACATATTCTCTATTTTGTTATCTTGATGACGAGAGAGAGCTTTTTTTGAAAGAGATTCCTTCTTGAATACTGTTCGAAATGACAGTAACATTTACCTAAGTGTCATTTTCTTATTATGCACAATAATTTAGGGCAAAGCCCAGAATGATATCATTCGATAACTATTGCATTGATATTAATCTTTCATCAAACTAAATTACGGGGTATATAATTCGTGATGTGTTTCTGCCAACATCTCCTTTAACGGAATATTATTTGGAACTTTTGATAAATCAATTCTTGAAATGTTCTCGTTGGTTGCATACCGTCCAGGAAACCAGTGGTCTTTTTGTTGAAATATTTTGTAGCGGTATTTGCCATACACTTTCATGTCGTAACATTTCCAGAGTTTCCTTAACCTCAAAACTGCCGAGATATTTATTCCTGATGGGTCGTTTTGCAAGTCAAAACCTTCGTAGCTGGCGAATGGATCGTCTAAAATAAAGCTGTCCATTTTCAATTTTATTTTCTGTGCTTTTTCTTGCCATGGAATAGTAAAAGGGAAAATTCCTTTCATTTCAGTGAAATGACTTGGTTCAGTCATTCCAAACGAGAGTGTGTGTACACCAGGATTTTGCAAACAAAATTGTGTGTTCCACTGAATTGGAGTAAAAGGTTGAACTGCATCTTTTACTTTTTCGGGAGCATTAAAAAGCTGGCCTCCTTTATCGTTTGGAGAAATAATAAAGACGCCCATGTCACGAATTTGCGCCATTGAAATTGCCGCGTGGTTGCGCTGGTCGAAATAGTAGTAGTGCAGGTTTACAAAATCAAATAGTCCGGTTTCAATGGCTCGTATAATTGTTTGAAGCGGGGCGTGTGTGCTAAATCCAACATGCTTAATAATTCCCTCTTCTTTCATTTTTAACAATTCTACTACTGGTCCTCCGGATTTACATGCCTTATTTAACAATTCATCGTTATTAATTCCGTGCCAGCCATAAAAATCGAAATAATCGGTTTGTAAATCTTTTAATTGAGTTTCTACCATTTTTCGCATTTCACCCGCTGTCATTGGGTTTCCTTTGGTCATTAAATGGTACGAATTGCGTGGGACTTTTAACTCTTCGTTTAAAACCTTGCCATAAACCGTTTCACTTTTAGTGTATCCCCAAGCAGTTTCAAAGTGGTTAATTCCTGTGTCGAAAGCCAACTTAACAATATTCCTGCAATGTTCAAAAGTTTCTTTCGGAATTTCGCGGCGGGGTTCATTCCAACTCTGTTTGAATCGCATTCCGCCTAAAGTTATTGTGCTGAGGTATTTTTCGGTTTTTCCAAACCTGCGGTACTGCATGGTTGGTTTTTTATTTTGAATCTCTGGCATGATGTAATTTCAAAATTAAACGTTTTAAAGCTGGGTGAAAAGTAATAAAATAGATTAACAGGAATTAGAGGTGTTTGTTTGATTTGTTATTCATTTAATGTTACCCGGTAACGTTTTGAAAACCGTTAGAGAAAATGTTGAGCTGTGTAACTTTTCTTATCCTTCAACTTTTTGTTGCATATCCATTCAAATTAGATAATCCCTTCGCCCTGCTCCCAGTTTTACATACCAATTTAAAAATTGGTTGTTTAAATCCTTTTCGAAATAAAAACACCAAATTAATTGGATCATAATCAAATAATTTATCGCTTTCGAGAAGAAATCTTTTGAAAATAATAATTCAATTATGAGAATATTGTCCCGTTTTTACCAAAATCAAATTTTATTTTTAAAATGTAATATGTCATTAACTATCAGAAATATAGTATGATGAAAGTTAGGGTGTGAATTAGTTTTAAAAATAATTGAAATATGTAATGCATAGTACTAAAATAAAACCGTATATTTGTATAGCATATAACAGTAGAATGAAAGGTAGCAGTTTAAAAAAAGTTCTATATAAAGTGTAACGAATAAAAAAAGGTAGCGTCATAATAGTGAACAGTAGAAATAAAATAATTTAAAGAAATCAAAAACAAAAGCAGGAGGATAAGTCATGAAACGAGCTAATTACAACAGAACAGAAGAAAACCAAAACAATTTTGGACAAGTAGCATCAAATTCCTTAAAAACTAAAAACTTCAATAAGATGAAAACTAAAAACAATGTTCAAAAAGCAATTTTAAAATCTCTGGTAGTAGTAACAAGTTTGGTTTTAATCAGCATAACTGTTAATGCCCAGGAATATTGGAAATCACTACTCGAAAATTATAATTTCAATGCAAGTGAACTTGCGATGGTTGGTAATAGTAGTGTTGCTATTCCGGTAGAAACCGATGCTAATTTATTTGTTTCTTTAATAGAGCAAGAAACTGAAGAAACTTTGGAATTGGAAAATTGGATGATAGATGAGAGTTATTTTACATCAGGTTTTTCAATCGAAGAAGAAATTGAAAATCCATTGGATTTGGAGGATTGGATGACCAATGAAGCTCTGTTTAGTACAAATTCAATTTATATGGAAGTGGAAACTGAAGAAGCTTTGGAGTTGGAAAACTGGATGACAGATGAAAGTTATTTTGATAATTCATCGATACAAATTATCGAAGAATCCGATACTGAATTGATACTTGAAGATTGGATGCTAAATGAGAAATTATTTGACATTAATGAGGAAGTTGAACAACCATTGGAACTGGAAAGTTGGATGGTGTCTGAAAAAATCTGGTAGATTAAAACGATTTTACGACATGCTACACAATTATTATAAACAATAAAATAAAACACCATGAAAATAGAAAATGCAAAAGCACAAATGAGAAAGGGAGTTTTGGAATACTGCATACTTAGTGTCTGTTCATTAATAAACGATACATCTATGGGTAAATGCTGTAATTCC
>CAYZBC010000136.1:0-12834 GCA_964476535.1 uncultured Maribellus sp. | reverse complement strand
TGATGGGATTTGTAAATGGTCTGGCAATTGTTATTTTTCTATCGCAATTAAACATGTTTAAATCAGGTGGCGATTGGTTAAGCGGAACATCCATGTATGTGATGTTGGGGCTTGTTTTAACTACCATGGCAATCATGATTATTCTCCCTAAAATAAGTAAAGCAATTCCGGCCGCATTGGTTGGAATTTTGGTTGTTACCTGCATCGTAATATTTGGGAATATTGAGACAGAAACTGTGAAAAGTTTTATTTTGTCGGGCGGAGGAACGGGTATAAAAGCTGGATTGCCAAATTTCAATGTTCCAATTATTCCTTTTAACTTAGAGACATTAAAACTATTACTTCCATTTTCGGTAATTCTGGCTGCGGTTGGTTTAATCGAATCGTTAATGACATTAAGTTTGGTTGATGAATTAACTGAAACGCGTGGAAGCGGAAATCGTGAATGTGTTGCTCAGGGAGCAGCCAACATTGTAAACGGTTTTTTCGGAGGAATGGGAGGTTGTGCAATGATTGGCCAGAGTATTATTAACATTAAATCGGGTGGGAGAGGACGTTTGTCTGGAATTATTGCTTCACTTTCACTACTTGCATTTGTTTTATTTGCTTCAACTTATATCGAAATGATCCCGATTGCAGCGCTTGTGGGAGTAATGTTCATGGTGGTTATCGGAACTTTTGCATGGAGTACATTTAAAATTATCAATAAAATTCCGGTTTCCGATTTGTTGGTAATAATTATGGTTACTACTATAACTGTATTTTTCGACTTGGCAATTGCAGTATTAGCGGGAGTTGTTGTTTCAGCATTGGTATTCGCGTGGGAAAATGCCATTCGTATTCGTGCCAGAAAAAGAATAGATGAACACGGCATAAAACACTACGAAATATATGGACCACTATTTTTTGGCTCAATTTCTCTTTTTAACTCTAAATTCGATGTTTACAACGATCCAAAAGAAGTTATTGTCGATTTTAAGGAATCGCGAATAATGGACCAATCGGCAATTGAAGCGGTAAATAAACTGACCGAGCGTTATCTAAAAGAGGGCAAAACAATTCACCTTCGTCATTTGAGTAAAGATTGTACAAAGCTCATAAAAAAAGCAGAAAAAATTTGTGATGTGAATGTGGTGGATGACCCAAATTATTTTGTTGCCATCGACAATTATAATAAGTTGTTGAAATAAAAATCAGAAAAATGATAATTTACGCTTGTTTATTATCGTTTTCAAGATGAGCAACGCATTAATTATTATTTTCCAAAAGACACTACTTATTCGTCTTAAAATCAGTAATCAAACCCTGTGTTAACCAATTTGCCAATGCCTGGCGGTTGTCTGCTATTATAAAACGTTGAATATCGCGATGGTGATTAATGTTTCCTAATTCAATATAAACTGCTACTGGATAGGTGTTTCTGACCACATACAAACCACGCGTGCTAACTGAGCCATTGTAACCACGTCCCGATTGGTGTTCGTTGTATTTATCCTGAAATGTACTTTGAATAATTTTTGCCGCTTTTTCTCCGGTTTTACTACGTTTATCGTGGTAAAAGAAAACATCAATATTTTCTCCACGGGGACGAGAATCCACGTGCATAGCAATCATTCGATGGAAACCTTTTTTGTTTTTGCTATACAATTTATTTACGGCATCGGTGCGCTGTCGTAATCGTTTGGTTTGGTTTAAAGGAATTTTTAAATTCGGATAACATACTTCATCATGATCAATTTTCAAAAGACTTTCGTCTCTAATTCCATCGTTTTTATCGCGTGTAATCATATAAACTGTTGCACTTTTTTCAATGAGGTTTCTGGCTAACCTTAAGGTGATGTCATAAGCATATTCATCTTCAGTAACTTGTTTTCCATTGTACTTTCCAACAGCCCCTGGATCTGGTCCGCCATGACCCGCCATTAAATAATAGGTAGCACCTTTTAATTCGCTACTTGCTATTTCAACATTTTCGTATTTTTTTCCAAAAATTTTATAACGAACAGTTTTCCCTGAACTTTTAACAGGCGTAGCTTTTTTAGTGCCGTTGGATTCCGTAGGTAATTTGTATTTTCTGCCAACAATTAGCGAATTATCTTTTCCAAGTTTCGCTTTATTTAATTCAATAAATGGTTCCAGATTTTCTGAATACGGTAGCTCGTAGCGGGTGAGAAGTCGATAAATCCCATCGCCTTTCTCAGCCACAACTTCTCTGTCTTGAGCGGAAATGTATTGTGGAAATATTAATGCTGCCAAAAAAAATGTTAAAATAATACGGGTAACTATTTTTATATGTAAGTTTGAATCGAACATGGTAATTGCAAATTCTATTTGTTTGTATATTATTGTTTTTGCTAAAATAAATTAAGTTTTAATATATTATATCTTTTATGCAAAGATCTTTCACCTATACATTGTTAATAACTTGGGTATTATTTGCTGTTTCATGTAAAACTCAATTTGTTCAAAAAAACTATGAGACGAAGAATATTTCGGTTTCTGAAACCTTAAATTCATTAGACAATAATGTGGTACAATTATATTCTCCCTTCAAAAAAATGCTTGAGGAAGATATGAATCGGGTAATTTCAAATTCAGATAAAGAAATGGTTAAAGCATGGCCTGAAAGTGCATTAACAAATTTGTTGGCTGACGTTTTAATGGTAGAAGGAGAAAAAAATTGTATTGATTCAGGTTTCAATTTTATTCCCGATATTGCTGTCCAAAATTATGGTTCGATAAGAATTGCTTTGCCAATGGGCAACCTTACCGTAGGTAACGTTTTTGAATTAATGCCTTTCGAAAATGAGCTCGTTTATGTAAAATTATCAGGAAAACAAGTAGCCGAATTGATTAGTTTTTTAATAGAAGAAGAAGAATCGTGTATTGGTGGCATGAGACTTAAAATTAAAGATAAAACTGTTTCTGATATTAAAATTGGCAATAAACCTCTCGTTTTAGAAAATTTCTATTGGATTGTTACTAGTGAATTTGTAGCTGATGGAGGTGATGGTTTTGTAATATTTAAAGAAAGGTTGGAATTAAAACACAGTGGTATCAAAATTCGAGATGCAATAATTTCGTACTTTGAAGAAAGGCAGAAAATTGGAGAATTAATTAGTGTAATACAAGACGGGAGGATTTATTATGAATAGAAGAAACTTTGTTCGTAATATTGTAGCATCGTCCACAGGAGTAGGATTAGGGATAGTTCCTTATGATTTATTTGCGTTCGATGATTTTGTAACAATTTCAATTTTGCATACTAACGATCTTCACAGCCATATTGAGCCTTTTATAGGCTCCAACGAAAAATATTCTGGAAAAGGAGGACTTGCCAGGATTGCAGAGTTTTCTAAGAAATTAAAAATTGAAAACCCAAATACGCTGCTTTTAGATGCTGGCGACATGTTCCAGGGAACTCCCTACTTTAACTATTTTAAGGGGGAATTAATATTGAAAGTTATGAGTGCTGTTGGTTATGACGCAGGCACCATTGGAAATCATGAATTTGATAATGGACTGGAAGGAATATTAGCTCCTTTGCCAAATGCAAAATTCCCTATAATAAATTCGAATTACGATTTCTCTAACACGATACTTTTTGGAAAATTTCCACGCTGGGAAATTTTAAAACGTTCTGGAATTAAAATAGGACTTTACGGCCTCGGAATAGATCCCAAAGGATTAATACAGGATAAAAATTTTGGGCAAACTATATGTCTTGATGCTATAGGAGTTGCAAATGAGATGGAATCATTTTTGAAGAATGAAATGGAATGCGATTTAGTAATTTGTTTATCACATTTGGGTTATGATACTGATGATGGAGTTAACGATTTGATATTAGCTGGAGAAACCTCAATGACAGATTTAATTATAGGCGGACACACACATACTTATTTAGAAGATCCTATTATTCAAAAAAATAAAGTTGGAAAACAGGTAATTGTGAATCAAGCCTGGTGGGGAGGATTGGTAATGGGTAAAATCGATTTTGTTTTTGAACGTTCAAAAAAGAGACAAAAAGCAATTTTTTCAGAAAAAATATAATAGATATGAAACGACCATGTAGAAATGCTTCACAAACAAACATTATTAAAATGAGGGAGTTACATTTAATACTTTTGAAAACTTTTAATTTTAATTAGATGAAGCGAATTTATCGATTATTACTATCAGTGTTATCAGGGATTTTGTTGAGTCTTGCTTGGTTAGGTTTTCCGGGATGGACGCTGTTTTTTGCTTTTTTGCCACTATTTTATCTCGATTATTTTTTTAACGAACAGAAAGAAAATTACAGAAGTGTTTCTTTTTGGGGGCACGCTCTTCTTGCTGTATTAATTTGGAATGTTTTAACCACTTTTTGGATAGCTAATGCAACACTTACCGGTGCCATAATGGCTTTTGTTGTTAATTCGTTTGCCATGTCGCTGGTATTGTGGTTGGCGCATATTGCACGCCGAAATTTCAAAGCCAACTTGAGTTATTTTGCTTTAATTGTTTTTTGGATTTCGTTAGAATACATCCATTACCATTGGGATATTGAATGGCCGTGGCTACACTTGGGAAACGGTTTTGCCAATAATGTTAAGATGATTCAATGGTACGAATATGCTGGAGTCTTTGGTGGAACTTTGTGGGTGTTAATTATGAATATCCTGCTTTTTAAAATCGGAATAAATATTTTGCATAAAACTTCAATACAAAAATCTATTTTTCCAGTTTTTGGATTTGTTGTGATGTTAATTGTTCCTCTTTCTATTTCGTTTCTAATGTATTTCTCTTATGTAGAAAAAGAAAATCCAAAGAATATAGTAATCGTCCAACCCAATGTTGATCCATATTCTGAAAGTTACGATTTAGCAACTGAGAATCAAAAAATGAATAAATTTATTGATTTGGCTACATCGGTAACAAGTGATAAAACAGATTTTATTATTGGTCCGGAAACGGTTTTTGAAAATCCTGATTATTGGAATGAAGCACAACTGCAATCCAACAGATTCTACCTGAATTTGTCAAATCTCATTCAAAACTATTCCAGTGCTGAAATGATTTTTGGAGTTTCATCTTTCAAAGTTTATCCCAATATAGAAATGGCTACTGCAACAGCTCGGGTACAAAGCGATTTAATATACGACAGGTTTAATACTGCAATTTTTATTGAAAGAGATGGGCAAAGTCAAATCTACCATAAATCGAAGCTGGTTGTGGGAGTTGAGAAAATGCCCTTTACAAAATACTTAGGTTTTGTAAAGGATATTGTTATTAATATTGGCGGAACAACCGGGAGTTTGGGGCGACAAGCAAAACCTTCAAATTTTGTTTCGAAGGACGGTACACAAGTGGCGCCGGTAATTTGCTACGAATCTATTTTTGGGGAATATGTAACAGGGTACATTCAAAAGGGAGCTGAGCTTATTTTTATTATTACAAACGACGGATGGTGGAAAAACACGCCCGGTTACAAACAACACATGTCGTTTGCTCGTTTGCGTGCAATCGAAACCCGTCGGAGTATTGCACGTGCTGCAAATACCGGAATTTCGTGTTTTATTAATCAACGTGGCGATATCTTTCAACCCACAGCTTGGTGGATCGATGCAGCTATAAAAGGGACAATTAATGCCAACGATAAAATTACTTTTTACGTAAAGTATGGCGATTTTATCGGGCGTATTTCGTTGTTTGTAAGTGTGCTGTTATTGATGAGTTTGATGGTGAAGAGATTTACTAAAAATTAGACAAAAAAAATCCGCATCAATTCAGTTTGTGTAAAACCCCTGTAAATATAGGATTTGAGTGCCCGGACGATCAAACTTCCAACGGTCTTACGACTCACCCATCTTGCGACGGACTACGAGGCCTGTTTTAGCGACCATAAAGAGCTTACTCAGTTTAAAAAGTTATGTTGAGTTTACCAACTGTACATTAATGCGGAAAATATGTTTTTTCTCTTCAAAGAACTCATTTTGTATTATCAAATGTAACTTTCTATAATCGTATTTCCAAACTTTAAGAACAGTTTTTTTTAACCTAAAATATAAATGATTGTTGCTTAGATCGTTGTAATAGCAACAAAAGGAGAAGATTTGTGTAGAAAATCTGACCCTAATAAAGTAAACAATTCTTATGATAGAAAGGAAAGAGTAGCTTATTAAAAATATTTCAATGTTTTGAAATAGGATTCGTTAAAAAGTTAGTAAAGAGTATGTTTTTTGTTTTGGTGGAATGCAAGTGTACAGTAAATTTAGTTTAATTTTTGTGGTAATTATTTATTTGATTGAAGATGACTTGTCAAACATAAATTAAATTTATACCACTTTGCTGTTCAGTTGATTAATTCTTTTTCGAAGTAAATGTTACGCCGAATAGGAAACGAGTTAGGATTTTGTTTTTTAAATAATATCTCTTATATTTGGGGTACAAACCTTTATTTTTTATCACAGTAAATACTTCTATGGGCGGCTATCCTGGCTGCCCTTTTCTCGTTTTAAAACAATAGCTTTAAAAATATAAAACCGGATAAAACTTACTTTTAATGTATTTTATCCGGTTTGTTTGAATTGAATAAACGGACTAATTTTCTATTTCAATTCTAATTCTTGTGTGTTAGAATAATCCGCGCCACGAATTTTTTTAAATGCAGATATCATTTCATTTAGCTTGTCTTTATTAGATATAGCTAAATTATCTTGCTGTTTTATATCCTTTTTAAGATTGTAAAGTTGATAGTCTTTAGAGTTGCCAACTTCAATGTTTACAGATTTGCTAATTGCCGGTCCATTGTATGGTGGAATCATAATCCATTCTCCCATTCGTAAAGCGGTTCTCGAGGTAGCCTCAAGAATAAGTTCTTCTCTGCCGTTTACACTATTTCCCATAAAAACATCCAGAGTTTGTTGGCTATCTTCCACTCGTTCTTCGCTACCAACCAAAGCTGCCAAAGAAGAAAGAATATCTAACTGACTAACCAGAGCACTTGATACTTTTGGTTGTATTTTTCCTTTCCAATAGCTTATGAAAGGTACACGCGTACCAGCTTCAAATAGGCTGTATTTCCCCCCGCGTAAATCGCCGGCTGGAGTATGATTACCTAATTTTTCAATTGAGTCATCCTTATATCCGTCATTTACTACCGGGCCATTGTCACTCGAAAAGATGATTAAAGTATTTTCAAGTAAGCCTTCTTTTTCCAGTGTACTAATAAACTCACCAATACACCAATCTGCCTCAATAATAACATCACCGCGAGGTCCCATCCCTGATTTTCCTTCGAAACGTGGATGGGGAGTACGTGGAACATGGGGTTGTTGCAGAGAATAATAAAGGAAAAAGGGCTCGGTTTTATGATCAGTTACGTATTGTTTCGTTTTCATTAAAAAATGGTCTGCCATATCAATATCACTCCATTTTGTTGTTTCTCCACCACTCATATAACCAATTCGCGGAATTCCATTTACAATGCTGTTGTTGTGTCCGTGATGCCACATCATCGAAAGCAACTCCGGATTATCTTTTCCTGTTGGTTCATTTGCGAAATTTTTGCTGTAATCTACTTTAATTGGGTCGGCAGGATCTAGCCCAACAACATTCCCATTTTCAATATAAACCGTTGGAACTCTATCTTGCGTGGCAGCCATTATGTATGAATAGTCGAATCCAACTTCGTTTGGACCTGGAGAAACTTTTTTATTCCAATCAACATTTCCAGAGCCTAATCCAAGGTGCCATTTTCCAACTATTCCGGTATGATAACCTTTTTCGCGTAACATTTTAGGGATAGTCATCTGCTCGGTGCTTATAATAAGGGGAGCAGTGCCGGGTAATATCTTTGCATTTTTATTGCGCCAGGGATAAACCCCGGTCAGAAGACCATAACGGCTGGGAGTGCAAGTTGCCGAAGCTGCGTGACCATCGGTAAAAATTACTCCTCCATTAGCAAGTTTATCGATATTTGGCGTTTGTAATTCGGTTGCTCCATAGGCGCTAACATCGCCATAACCTAAATCGTCGGTATAAATTATGACTATATTTGGTTGGGGTCTTTCGGTATCGTTTCCTTCTTTATTCTCATTAAGGTTTAATACCTCGAGGCTTGCCTCGGGATCCAAAAATATTTTCTTCAATGCCTCGTGGGCTTGCCCCGAGGATTATTTACTGCCCGTACTGCAAGACGTGAAAATGCTAAGTATTACAATTGGTAATAAAACAAATATTCTGTTTCTTTTCATGGAAATAAATTTTCTTTTTTAGATTTTTTAGCTGAATTCGTTTCAAAAATAGATTTAAAAATATAGAATTGAATAATATAATCAGCGATTTTTAATGTTAAAACATCTTTTATTGATAGACTTTTATTAAATCGAAAAAGGATGTTTATGTAAATTCAATTTGTAAGATACGGCGGTTTTTAGACCTTAACTACAGAACATATTTGGTAACTTTGTTATCGCTTAGTTGATATTCTTCTTTGCTTTCGGGGCACTTGGCAAGTCCATTTTTATTGAATTCCAAACGGTGACCCAATTCGCTCATCCAGCCTGTTTGTTTGGCCGGATTTCCAACCACAAGCGCGTAATCGGGGATATATTTTGTAACCACAGCACCAGCACCAACAAAAGCATATTTCCCAATGTCGTTACCACAAATAATGGTTGCATTTGCCCCAATTGTAGCTCCTTTCCCAACATTGGTATTAGCATATTCATTTTTACGGTTAACGGCCGAACGCGGATTGATAACGTTGGTAAAAACCATTGATGGTCCTAGAAAAACGTCATCGTCGCAGGTTACTCCGGTATAAATGGAAACGTTGTTTTGAACCTTTACATTTTTTCCTAAAATAACATTGGGCGAAACAACAACGTTTTGCCCAATATTACAGTTTTCGCCAATAACACAGTTGGGCATAATGTGCGAGAAATGCCATATTTTTGTGCCCTGACCGATTTTATTGCCGGAATCGATAACTGCTGTCGGGTGTGCAAAATATTCTAAATCTGCCATTTATATGAACGCTTTAATAGTTTGTATAATTTTATCTTGAATCTCCTTGGTTAGTTCAGAATGCATTGGAATTGATAACACTGAGTGACACAATTGTTCAGTATTGGGGAGTTCAGCATCGTTAAATCGATATTTCTCAAAAGCCTCCTGTTTGTACAAAGGTAACGGATAATATATTATTGTTGGAATCCCCTGCTCTTTTAAATAGCTTTGTAATTGGTCTCTTTTCCCATTATTAATCTTTAATGTAAACTGGTTAAACGTATGAACGCAGTTTTTCTCTTCTTTTGGAAGATTAATCCAACTGATGGTGGAAAGATTTTTAGAATAATATTTTGCAGCTTTCTGCCGGGAAGCAATATAGTTGGGAAAATACTTTAGTTTAACATTTAACACCGCAGCCTGCAGAGTATCTAATCGAGAGTTGCACCCGATAACAGAATGGTGATATTTCTTTTTCTGACCATGTGCTGCAATCATTCTGCATTTCTCTGCCAATTCTGAATTATTGGTAGTAATGGCACCTCCATCACCAAAACATCCTAAGTTTTTTGTAGGGAAAAACGAATTGCACCCAATGTGTCCAATGGTTCCAGTCTTCTGTGATTTCCCGTTTGGGAAAATGTATTCGGCTCCTAAAGCTTGAGCGTTATCTTCGATAACATAGATACCATACTTTTTTGCAATTTCCATAATGGCTTGCATGTCTACACTTTGTCCGTATAAATGAACAGGTACGATTGCTCTTGTTTTTGATGTAATTGCTTTTTCTATTTCCGAAGTAGAGATATTAAAGTCTTCAATATTAACATCCACCATTACAGGGATTAAGTTGAGTAAAGCAATCGCTTCGGCAGTGGCAACATAGGTAAACGCAGGAACAATAATTTCATCGCCGGGATTTAGATTCAATGCCATTAATGCAATTTGCAAAGCATCGGTTCCATTTCCGCAGGCAACTACATGTTTTACATTTAAATATTGTGCCAGATTATCTTCAAATATTTTTACCTCAGGACCTTTTATGTACTGGGATGATTCAACACAATTTATGATGGCAGAATCTATTTCTAATTTAATTTTTGAGTATTGGCTTTTAAGGTCAACCATTTGTATATTCTGCATATGTAACTTTTAGATAATTATATATTTATTATACCAGTTCACAAAGTCAGCGACACCTTTTTCAATGGGTGTATTTGGTTTATAGCCCAAATCTGCAATTAAATCAGTCACATCTGCTTCTGTACGAGCGACATCTCCGGGTTGCATGGGTAGAAATTCTTTTATTGCAGTTTTGCCGAGTTGGGTTTCTATAGCTTTAATGAAATCCATGAGTTGTACGGGAGATGAGTTACCGATGTTATATATTTTGTAAGGAGCACTTGTGCTATTGTTTTGAGTTTTATTCGTAATCCCGGAACCCTTCCCAGATACTTTTGTTTCGGTCGTTAGCTTCCTTTCAGAATCGTGCTTTTCAATTTGATTAATAGTTGGAGGATTGTCTATTACTCTTGTAACTCCTTCGATAATGTCATCAACATAAGTAAAGTCGCGGACCATGTTACCATTATTGAATATTTTAATGGTTCGATTTTCGATAATGGCTTTGGTAAAAAGGATTGGAGCCATGTCTGGTCGACCCCAAGGGCCATAAACAGTAAAGAAACGAAGCCCCGTGGATGGTATGTTATAAAGATGGCTGTAAGTATGTGCCATTAATTCGTTGCTTTTTTTTGTCGCAGCATAAAGACTAATTGGGTGGTCAACATTGTCGCTCGTGCTTAATGGCATTTTGGAGTTATTGCCATATACGCTGGAAGAACTTGCATAGATCAAATGTTTTATATTATTATGACGGCAAGCTTCCAGTATATTCATAAATCCAACAATATTAGCACTAATGTAAGCATGAGGATTTTCCAGACTGTAACGTACTCCAGCCTGGGCAGCCAGATTGCAAACTTTATCAAATTTCTCCCTTTTAAATAACTCCATCAGTTGTTCTTGATCTTCGAGGTTCATTCGAATGAAGGTGTAATTTGGGTTCGTTGTACTTTGCAGAGGCGTGTGCCATTCTTCTGCTTCTCGGGAGATGCCTGTTTCTGCCAGTCGGTCGTACTTTAGATTTACATCGTAATAATTGTTAATGTTGTCGATTCCAACTACAGTATCCCCTCTTTTTAGCAATTTCTTAGTTAGGTGAAAACCGATAAATCCTGCAGTGCCGGTAATAAGTATTTTCATGAGTTTATTGCTGTTTGTTTTTAACGTTAGCACATGTAACTCGCTGAATAATTATTCTCCTTTGTGTTAATATTTGCCATGTTTGTTTCATTCGTGTAAATTATAAATAATATATTGTATTTATGAGTTTAAAAAGTCAATTCTATATGATAGTGTCGCAATATTCAACGAACTCTTTATAAATCATATTTTTGTGTGATAAAATTTATTGTTCTCTTTTTAGTTTGTAAATATTTTGTCGGGAAAGTGTTATTAATTAACTTAGCTAAACAGTTAGTTTTGAATGGGATGTGGTCATATTAAACCAACCGAGCCGAATCTTTTCATTACAGAGTTAATTAGAATTATTAGATCCCGTTGGTGTTTCACTTTTTTATGATCTGTTCAAAGAACAATAACGCCCACATCGCTGTTAAATTGGTTTAGTTTATTAATTTCTAATTACTTATATATTAGTTGTTTGTATTTTTCTTTTGTGGTTTCTATGAGAGAGATTATGAGCAATTTAGTTTCATTTTTTTTGGCTAAATTTTCAGCTCCGTCTTCTCAGCTACATCTGTTTGCAAATTAAGTATTTATTATTTGAATTTTGAAATTGAATAAATATTTTACTTAAAGTCGAACTTAATTTAACAAATCTTTTTCTTCTAATTAAAATTTAAAGTTTTCAAATGTATTAGATGTAACTCCCTTTTTAATTATGCTTGTTTGTGGAGCATTTCTGCATGGTCGTTTCATAAGAACAGGATGTAAAAATTATCCCTCAAGTTTATGAATTAAACAAACAAAGAAAATTCATATTCCACAGTTGAAGGAAAGTTAGATTTGGCTGGTAAAACAATCTTTTAAAAGTGAAAATTTTTATACCGATAAAAGTCGTTCACATTTTTCAACGATTAAGAAAGAACATTTTTCCCGAATTCCGCAAAAAAAGAGGAAGAACCCGAAATTTCACTTTTTAAAGATTATAAACCTTTGAGTTTTAAGTAAAATATTGATGTTGTGATATGGAATCCTCGTACAATTTTGTGCGGAGTTTAATTTTATTTGGAGTTTTGTTTCCTGAAAAAGCCAAAAAACTCGATTTCTCCCGAACTATCTTTTTTAAGCAATTTTAAATAACCTTTTTCAATGGCAAACTGGAATTCAACATTATTTCTAAAATCTTGAGGATGAATTAATGTGATGAAATTTTTCGAAATACTCCAGGTTCCATTTTCAATTGAGGAAATTAAAGGAACAGATAAATTTGAATTCTGAGCATATTTTTCATTTTCCAGAAATTTGATATTCCAAAATAAATTTTCAGCTTTTAATTGTTCTTCTTTTACATTGTTTAATTCGCTTTCCAGATCATTGTAATATTCAAATAATTCCCATTTACCGGGAAGTTTTTTCGATGGGCGTGCAAACATTTCGGTTGTATTTAACCAATTCAAAAAAGTAGCGAAAACTGTTTTCTTTTTCATAATTATTGTACAACAACTTTCGTTTGACTTAATTTCACAAAAAAAGTTTAATCCCTGCTTATATAATAGCTACCTAAATAATCTCTTGCCTTTATGGATATTTTTT
>CAYZBC010000135.1:0-12888 GCA_964476535.1 uncultured Maribellus sp. | reverse complement strand
CATGTGCATTTTTAAAGAACGCTCCCCATATTACAGCACTCTACATATTGGCGCATATGTTGAGCTCACCATATCAGACATTCAAAAGCAATGCATTTGCTTCAAGCTGGAGTAAATTTGGTATACATCCGTGATATATTGGGACATGTATCTGTTCAAACAACAGAGATTTATGCAAGGGCGGATTCCAAACAAAAACGAGAAGCTTTAGAAAAAGCATACGTTAATGTCAATCCAAACGAAGAACCAATTTGGACAAAAGATGCGAATTTGATTACCTGGTTGAAGAAATTCTAATATTATTATGCAAAGTAATTTACTTATATGTTGCTGATTAATTGGCAGGTATAAATATTACTTTGCATAAATGTTTTCTTCGCATAATGGCAATTATGGAAAGCTTTGCATAATTGCCACATTGCACCCTCGGGTGACTGTGTAATACAATTCACAAAGTTAGATGGAATACCTTCTTTAGGAGTTAAATTTTGAACCAGTTTACCATTTTCACGAATAGAAACTCCCCCCATTACTCCAGCCCAAACTTCATTGTTGGGACCAAACGTAACTCCTTTTACATAACAGCTTATCAACTCATCGGTATTTTGGTATAAAGTTGTTTCTTCATTTTTACAAAAGTATAATCCGGCATCAGTCGCAACGAATAAACCGCCTACTCCATCAGCTTCAGCATCGCGTACAGAACGTGCAATTTTGTAATTCTGAACTTCCCAAATTCCATCATTCGCTTTCCATATACCATACGGTCCTAAAGCGTAAGTTTCATCTCCTTTGGTAGTTATTTCAGAAATTGGAGGTTTGGCTCCGACTTCTTTTTTCAATTGGTTATTTTGAAAACGATAAATTCCATTCCAGGTTCCCATTACAACAGAACCATTATTTGTAACAACTACCGAATAAGCCGGACCCCGGTCATTCCCTTTGATAATAGGAGTCCATTCCCGAGTAACTTCTTCTTTTACAAAAATACCAGAAGCCGTTGCAACCCAAACATTCGATTCTTTATCTACGGCAATACTTCGAATTTCATTATCAGCATTATTTTCACTAATAAAATATCCGTCGTGGGATTCCTGAATAAAAGGGGTGTCATTGTACGACTTTTCTTTTTCAACCGATACTTCCTTTTCCAATTTTACATTTTGAGAACAGGAAAACAACACTCCTGCGGCAAGTAGAATTAGTAAAATTCTAATTTTTATCATTGTATTTATTTTTCGATTTCTATTCAATTATGTAATTCCCATTTGCAGGATTCAATTTTGAATTCAGAAAAAACAGCCATAAAACTTGATTGTAACGGACTACACGCATAAACCCCAACTTTAGCAATTACAATTGGTTTGTGCATGTGTAAAACCCTCATCTGTTTAAAACTTTTTCCATCCTCAGAATACTCAATAAAAAAATCCTGTCCCCTTCTGCTCAATCGATACCAAAATTCTGAAATAGTTGCCAAAACGTCGGTAGTTGCCCAATCCGAAAATCCTAAGTTTGTAACCACTGAACCCAATCTTGCAATCGTCTTATTTTCACACTCAATGGATGCTTTCACCCAATTTTCGCTGTCTTGATAAAGCAAAATTCCACATTGGTCGAATTGATTTTTATAATCAAAACCCGCTTTCACCGTAAAGGTAAAATCACCTTCAATTTCAGTTAAAAAAGACGGGGCATTATCGTTTTGAAAACCATAGTAGGTTCTTTGCCAGAAATCGGTTTCGGGTTGGGTTTGGATGGTTAAACTTTTGCTGTCTAATTCGAAATTAGCTGGTTGATTAATCCAGGTGAAATCTTTTAGGTTTAATTTATTTTTCATATTTTGAAATCCCTTTCTAAACTTTGTTTAATTCTTATAAATTAAGTTACTATACTATTGACAGATTTTTAACTGCTTGTCATCTCCTCGTTCCTCTTCAGATTGACACAGTTAATGACGAGTTATTTATTTTTTAATTTTATCCGTCATTTCAAATTCAAGAATACCTCCTTGTTGAATTTCATCGTAAGTAATAAACCAGCGATTAAAAGGCTCACCATTCAACTTTGATGATTGGATATATATTTTTTCATTTGACACATTGTTCGCTTTTACGGTGAATACTTTTCCATTTGGAAGCGTTAGATCAACATTCTCAAATTGAGGACTGCCAATAAAGTATTTTCCATCAACCGGATTTACAGGATAAAACCCAATGGAACTAAATACATACCAGGCCGACATTTGACCACAATCTTCATTTCCACACAATCCTTCAGGATTATTTGTATAAAACGTATTCATTACTTCGTGGGTGTAAAACTGTGTTTTCTCCGGCTTCCCAATGTAGTTATACAAATAAGCAGCATGGTGACTTGGCTCGTTTCCATGTGCGTACTGTCCAATCTGCCCGGTTACATCCTCGGTGTCTTCACCCAACAATTCTTCGGTTTGTGTAAAAAGGCTGTCCAACATCAATTCCATTCCAGCTTTACCACCCATTAATTCCGTTAATCCATCCATATCGTGAGGTGCAAAAAAGGAATATTGCCAAGTATTTCCCTCCACACAATGCGGATTTCCATATTCAGCAAAACGTGGATGAAACGGTTCGTACCAACTTTCATCACTATTTTTGCCACGAAACAATTTATATTCAGGATCGAACAAATTCTGATAATATTTTGAACGGGCCATGTATTTTTCGTAATCCTCAGTTTTGCCCAAATGTTTTGCTACTTGTGCAATACACCAGTCATCGTAACTATATTCCAGCGTTTTAGAAACTGTACCACTATTTTCCTTGTCGGTAGGAACAAAATGAAATTTCTGGTAATAACCCAATCCTTTTCGGTCTCTTTCCGAGGCATCAACCAGCGCTTCATACATAATTTCCAAATCGTAATTTCCGATATTCTTGGCTACGGCGTCAGCCATTAAAACTGCTGCGTGGTAACCAATCATCGATCCACCTTCGTTACCCGAAATTTCCCAATAAGGCAATTCTCCGGTCTGATGATATTTTGCAAGCATTGAATGAATAATATCTTCCTCAACTCTGGGTTGCATCAATGCTAAAAGTGGATTTAGCGCGCGAAATGTATCCCACAGCGAAAGCAATGTGTATTGTGTATAACCGTCAGCTTTTTCTGGAATATGATTGAAATTTTTATAGTTTCCATCCACATCAGAAAAGCGATACGGTGCTATGTAACAATGATATAAAGACGTGTAGAATATTGTTTTTTTCTCTGAATCGGAAGTTGATACTTTAATTTTTGAAAGTTCATTGTTCCATTTTTCACGGGTTGTTTGGTACAATTGGTCGAAATCCCATCCGATTGAATCTGCCGTTTTAAGATTGGCCAACGCCCCTTCTTCACTAACCGAAGAAATAGCCACTTTTATTAAAAGCACCTTACTTTCTAAACCATCAAATGAAAATGATGCAACCGATTGTTTCCCCTTTGCAGCAACTTCACCTTCCTTTTCATCGGCAAGAAAAAAGTGGTGTTCTTGTATTTTTCGCGAAAATTGTATGGCAAAATAAACGCGCTGAACATTGGCTTTTCCGGATGAAAAACGATACCCGGTAATTAATTCCGGCGAACGATAATGAATCTGTGCATCGGTAGTGCGATCGCTGTTTGTATAACCAAGATTTAAAACCACACTTTGAATTTCAGAAGTTGAATTAAACTGATAGCGGTGCATCCCAACAAATTCGTTAACCGTTAATTCCACATCAATATCATCATCCTGAAGATTAACCGAATAATAGCCGGGCGTCGCCTTTTCTGAATCGTGCGAAAAACGGGAACTGTATTTCAACAGGAAATTTTTATTGAAAGGTTTTGAACCCGGTTGTTCTGTTAAGAACATTTTTTCATCCAAACCCATTTCAGCAATAACTTCGGAAATCACCGAATCATCCTGAACAAAATACTTTTCTTCAATGGATTTTATTGTGGGCATCACGGAGATATCACAAAAATCCCCAACTCCGGTTCCACTTAAATGGGTATGCGAAAAACCTGCAATCAGGCTGTCTGCATAACGGTAACCTCCACAATACATCCAACCTTGTCCTCCATTGTCAGGACTAAGTTGAATCATTCCAAAAGGGTAAGTCGCACCTGGAAACATATTACCAAAACCGACTCCCATTTCGCCACCGGTACCAATAAACGGATTGACAAAATTAACCGATTCTGGCTGCTTTGTTTTTGGTGATTGACAAGCTGTCAAAAATATCAGTAATATGAAGATATTTCTCATTCTTTTAATTCTGATTCATTGTAAATACATAATTACCCGATGGAACTTTAATTTGGTGTACACCATTTGAATAATTAATGTATTCAATTCCATCGGCATTTTTTAGCGGAATTCCGTTTTCAAATATTTCAACATTTTTATTGGCAGGAATATGCACTGTTGCCATTGTATTAAAAGGGACATCAATTTTTAGTATCAAATTACCCACTTCTTTTTTCCATGACGAAGAAACAGTTCCTTTAATCGTTTCCAATTTTGCATTTGCAAAATCAAGTCCATTTAAAATCAATGGTTTTATCGTGAAGGAAGAATAGGCCGGGCTTTCTTCATCCAACTGAATACCAGCAAGGTACTTATAAAACCAGGCATCTATACTTCCCATCATCACATGGTTTTTCGATTGTTTAAGCGTCCAGAATTCGCACACGGTTGTGTATTTTTCCATCATGCTGTTCCAACTTGGATAGGTCTTTTGATTGATGATATTCCAGGCAACATCGGCACGTCCAAATTGTGCAAGTACTTCGGGCATGTATTTAGTGCCCAACACGCCAGTTGTAAGGTGTGTGTTGTTTTTAACTATTATGTCGTTCACCAGATTATCCAAAACTTTTGCGTGAAATTCATCGGATACTAATCCCAAATAAAGAGGAAATGCATTTGCCATTTGGCTACCATCGTTGTAATTTCCGGTTTCAGAATTAAAATATTTTTTATTGTAAACATTCTGAATATCAGTGGCCAGTTTTGTAAAGTAATTCTGATCAGCTTCCTGATTTAGCACCCTAGCAATTTTTGATAAAATGGTGGCATTATAAAAATAGAATGCAGTGGGTACCGATTCAGGGTTGCCTTCTTTCCAACCTTCGACCATACTTCCCCAATCGCCAATCCATCCCATCGGTACAATGTAGTTGTTGGAAATGCTGTCGAGAAACTCCATGTAGCGTTTTATGGTTTCGTAATGTTCTGCCAGAATACGTTTGTCGCCGTAATAAGTATAATACTGCCAAAGCATTATAATGTAGGTGCTGCTCCATTCCAATCCTTCGTCGAGGAAATAGGGTTGTGGCGAAATAATTGGAATATCGCCGGTTTTTTCATCCTGATTATCTTTGATTCCTTTGAACCAGTTTTCGTAAAACAGAGCCATATCGAAATTAAACATGGCTTCCTCTGCGGTAACCTGTGCATCGCCAAACCAGCCCAAGCGCTCATCGCGTTGCGGACAGTCCATGGGGTAACCAAGCATGTTGCTTTTTTGCGACCAAACTGTGGCATTGTGTATTTTGTTGACGAGCGTGTTACTGCATTCAAATTGCCCGGTGCGGGGATTGTTGGTATAAACAACCTGTCCTTTAATATCCAACAATTCGTACGGTTTTTCTGAAGTTATTTCCACATACCTGAAACCAAAATAAGTAAATGCCGGTTCGTAAGTTTCAATCCCATCGCCCTTCATTATGTATTCAGCAGTGGCTTTTGCATTTTCCGCACTGGAAACATCCACTGTTCCATCGTCATTTATATCCTCAGCAAACCGTATTTTCAGTTTGGTATTATTATTTCCTTTGGCTTGAATACGCACCCAACCTGTAAAGTTTTGCCCCATGTCAAATACTTTCATTCCATCAACAGTTACTTTTACTTCTTTCGGTGTAATCGTTTCGTTAACCTTTATGGCGGGCATTCGGTGCGATTCCAGTCTGGATTTGGGAGACTCAACAACAATAACCGTTTCCCAGTCAGAGTCATCGTAATTAGCAATTTTCCATCCCTGTTTTTCGAGGTTTGCATTGTACACTTCGCCGTCGTACACACAGTTATAAGTTATAGGCCCGTTTGCCCAAAGCCAGTTTTTATTGGTTGAAATAATTTCAGTTGAACCATCGTCAAAAGTTAAATTAATTTGCGCCATTGCTTTTTTTGAACCAAACCACTGCATCCGATATTGGTTCCACCATTTTTTATAGGGATTGTACCAGCCGTTTCCTAAATGAATTCCCAAAGCATTTTCGCCTTTTTTAAGTAGGTTCGTAACATCGTAAGTATCGTACAAAATAGATTTGTGATAGGGTGTTTTTGCCGGAGCAAGAACCTTGTCTCCTACCCTTTTTCCATTGATGAAAAATTCATAAAATCCCAACCCGGTAACAAATGCTTTGGCTGATTTAACCTTTTTAGAAAGTTTCACTTCATTTCTCAGTAATAACGAATTTCCAAAATGCGAGATGGTATCATTCATTTCAGCCTGTTCTTTCCGATTTCCATAAAACCCTTGTTCAGGCAATGGTTCTGATATTGGTCCATTTCCAATCCAGTTTGATTTCCAATCATCAACATTCAAGATCGATGTTTCAAAACTGGCAATCTGGCTGTCAAATTCTTCCCCGTTACCATTCCAAACAATTACTTTCCAAAAATATTTGTGATTGGATTTTAGCTCATTTTTATTGTATTCATGTTGAATGGTTTCATCCGAAAGTTGTCTGCCGGAATCCCAAACATCACCGGAATTTTTTTTCAGAAAATCAGTCGATGTGGCAAGTAAAATACGATATGCCGATTGCTGTTGATTTCGTTTTGACGAGCTTACTATCCATGAAAAACGTGGATTTACAATATCAATATTGATTGGATTTTCGGCATATTCAAGCAACATTATTTCGAAAGTAACTTGAGCTTGTTTTTCAGCAGAACAAGCTTGTAAAAAGAATAGTAGCAAAAGGGGAAATATTTTTACAAGCGAATTTTTCATTCTATTTTCGTTTACAAAAGTTCAAAGCTGCATATACTTTTCAATTGTACTTTCCAAATCTGAATAATCTGCTATTTGTTCATCGGCGAGACTCTGATCTTGATTATCTGCTGATGCTCCGCTGTAAGCAACACAAACCATATTGGCTGATTTAGCTGCCCTAATTCCATTCGTTGAATCCTCAATTACCAGGCACTCTTCGGGTTTTACTGAAAGCAATGTAGCAGTGTGTAAAAAGATATCGGGCTCGGGTTTGCTTTTTCCAACCTCGCTGCTGCTTACTGCATATAAAAAATATTTTTTTAACCCTGATTTATCTAAAATTATCCGAATGGTTTCCACATCGGAAGATGATGCAACCGCCAGGGGGATTTTTTTTGCTTGTAATTTTTTCAATAGTTCAGTCAACCCTGGCATCGGTTCAATCTTTTCTAACGATCTAAAAAAAGGCAAGCCTTCTTGAATGGTAAGAATTGTCAAATCGACCACATCGTGAGGAAGATTCCTGTCTTTGATTATTTTTGCCCACATTACATCGGTTGCGGTTCCCATATAACCAACGTGTTCTTCATCGGAAATGTCCAGCCCCATTTTTTTAAACATCCGTTTTTCATTTTCAACATGAAATGGTTCACTATCAACCAATACACCATCCATATCAAATATAATTGCTTTTATAGGTATCATTCCGCTAATTAATTTATAATATTAATTTAAATACAAATTCAATTCGAATCAAAATTCTATCAAATTAACGAATTAATAATCGATTTAGCCTCACAATTGTTGGCTGATAATAATACAATTTTGACTTAAAATTTTAGGTGAACAAATATTCTATTGCTCAAATATTGAGAACGTTCCATTCTTCGAGTTAAATCTTGATGTCGGAGAACGGCTAATCGTTTCAAAATGGAAAACTACTAGAAAAATTGTTGGTGAATAATGTCGGCTATGTAAACAAAAATTTTGAAAAACTAAATTCAAGTAGAAAAAATGGTAATTGGTGGAATAATATGAAACCTGCTGCAAAGAAAAATGAGTTAGATCAAAATTTCATAATTCAAGATTATTTGGCTTCAAGATGTAGTAGACCAATACCTCCATATAAATATGATTATTATAAGTTAACAATTGCGATCGCTGAACATTTTTTTAGCAGTGAAATGTTTGATGGTTTAATTTATTCAACAAAACAGATGCATGGTAATGCTGACAATTTTGCAATAAAGAAATCATTTGTAGATTCGGGTGGTCTTGAATTTCTTGAGGTATGTTTTTAATCCCTGCCAAAGATCATCGACAATTTCAACAAAACGAATTATACTTCTAAATAAGACTGAGACTTTTCTTTCCTTATGAGATAGAAAAGGTTAACTGAGACTAATACCAAAAATATTTTGGGCTGAAGCACAACTTTATTTTTCAATTCAGAATCCGTTGTTTAAAACCAACGATAGAGATAAAAAAAAGCCGCCCCGAAATTTCAAAGCGACCTTACTCAGTACTAACAACTCAATACTCCGTACCTTTTCCACTAATTATTGTTCTTATCCAATAACAGAATGGAATTCACCAGAATCTCGCTGATGTACTTTTTCTCCCCATTTTTATCTTCGTAAGAACGGTTGGTGAGTTTTCCTTCGAGGGCAATTTCCGAACCTTTTTTAACGTAGCTTTCTACAATTTCTGCTTGTTTTCCCCAGGCCACCAAACGGTGCCAGGTAGTTTCACTTTGTTTTTCTCCTTTACTGTCGCGGTAAATTTCGTTGGTTGCTATACTAAAATTAGCAACTGTCTTTCCTCCGTCCAACTTTCTCACTTTTGGGTCGTCGCCCAGGTGGCCGATAAGCCTGACACTGTTTCTTAAAGCATTCATAATAAATAATTTTAATGTTTATAATTTTTAAAACGAAATTGATACTTCAAAGGTAGAGCGACCTCCAAACATTATCCGGTTATTAAACATTTGTAATCGACAATAAACGTTTGTAAGCGTTTACAAACGGATAAAGTTTTATATATTAGTGCTTTGAAATTTTTTAAAATATTTGTCAAAAACCAGAGATTAACACCAAAACATGGGTCTATTTCAAAAATCGGTAGAAAAGAAATTTTTAAACGAACTTGATTCGGCATTGATTGACAAAAAATATGCTGATTTTCAAGACTATTTTGGGAATCGTGAAATTCAGGAAAACATCCGGAATTTAAAAGAAGAAGAATTTCAATCGGAATTTATACGCGAGTTGTTTGTTACCGTTCTTGGATACACTTTAAAACCAAAGCCAGAATTTAATATCGTTCTTGAACAAAAAAATGTAAACGACAGCAAAAAAGCTGACGGTGCAATTTTAAAAAACGAAAATGCACACGCAGTAATCGAATTAAAATCGACCAACACAACCGACCTCGATTCCATAGAAACGCAAGCATTCGGGTACAAAAACCATCATCCGAAATGTGTTTATGTAATAACATCGAATTTCGAGAAACTACGTTTTTACATACAAAATGCCGTTGACCACATCGATTTTGATTTGTTCAAACTAACAAAAGAACAGTTTTCTCTACTTTGGCTTTGTTTGGCAAAAGACAAGCTGTTAAACGATTTGCCTTTAAAAATAAAGGAATCATCGGTGTTGCAGGAAGAAAACATTACTAAAAAATTATATGCCGATTATTCAAAGTTTAGAAACGATTTATTTGAAAATATTCAACAAAATAATCCAGAAAAAGATAAACTTCTTGTATTTAAAAAGGTTCAAAAACTATTAGACCGTTTTCTGTTTATTTTCTTTGCCGAAGACAGGCAATTATTGCCTCCAAATTCGATTAGCGAAATTATTAAACAATGGAAACAACAAGCAGATTGGGGAGATAATGTACGTTTGTATGACAGGTATAAAAAGTATTTTCATTTATTAAATACCGGATGGAAAGGTAAAAAACATGAGATATTTGCGTACAACGGAGGATTATTTGCTCCTGATGATGTATTGGATAGTTTGAAAATTGACGATGATGTTTTAGACCAAAATACTTTAACACTAAGCGGCTACAATTTTAACCCTGAGTTAATAGATAATAACGAACACAAAAATGTAGTAGACGTAAATATCCTCGGACATATTTTTGAACATTCGTTGGGTGAAATTGCGGCAATAGCCGCAACAACGGGGCATGCCCCGTTGACTAGTGCAGGCGGTAACTCCAGCACTAGTAAACGCAAAAAAGATGGTATTTTTTACACCCCAAAATACATTACCAAATACATTGTAGAAAATACTGTTGGAAAACTTTGCGAAGAAAAACGGCTTGAACTGCAAATTGTTGACGAAGAATATGCCAAGGGAAGAAAAAATCGTAAAAAAGACATTGTTAGAACGCTCGATAAAAAACTGGATGAATACCGAAACTGGCTTTTAACTTTAACAATTCTCGACCCCGCTTGTGGTTCGGGTGCGTTTCTTAATCAGGCGCTGGAATTTCTAATAAACCAACACCGAAAGATTGATGAATTGCGTGCGCAACTTTTCGGTGGGGCAATTATTTTCTCCGATATCACAACCGACATTCTCGAAAAAAACATTTACGGAGTTGACATAAACGAAGAATCGGTTGATATCGCAAAACTCTCGCTTTGGTTGCGTACCGCACAAAAAGGCAGAAAATTAAATACTTTAAGCAACAATATAAAATGTGGAAATTCGCTGATTGACGACCCCGAAATTGCCGGAGAAAAAGCGTTTAACTGGCAAAACAAGTTTCCAAAAATATTCAGAAAAAAGAAGAAAAAGGCCTGGCATATTACTACAGCTACGCATAATTCGCGCTACTCGCAGCGGATGTTTGATAATCATGTTAAAATAGGAAAACCTGAATGGTTTGACGAAAAAGACGAAGTAATAATTACTGAAACCGTAGCCGAAATAGTAAAAAGCGATGACCTAAATGTGATTGAATATAATATATGCGGCGACCATATGCATATTCTGCTGGTATGCGACGAAAACGAACTTGCTGGGATAGTAGGAAAAATAAAATCGGTAAGTGCGAAAATTCGAAATCGGAAACGAGGATATACTACTGAGGGAGAAAGCGATAGCGTTACAACAACAAGGGGGCGTGCCCCCTTGTCGAAGAAAGATGCTGTCCCTTCGTCGGGGCGTGCCCCCTCGTCGGATAGCGATACTGCTCCGGAAAGTGGTTCTACTGCCCGAGGAATAACGAAGAAACCCGTATGGACGCAGAAATTCGGAAAATCGGAAATAAAAGACGAAGAATACCTGAATAATGTAGTAGAATATATTCGGAATAATAGAACAAAGCACGAATTGCCAAAAAGTAAAAAAATAAAAAAAATAAAAAAAGAATTTCTATGCACTAAAGAACATGCCTTCCGCACCGAATACAAAGGCGGTTTTGATGTAGTGATTGGAAATCCGCCGTATGTACAACTACAAGCCTTGGGTGAAATGAGCAATACTCTCTCGAAATACGGCTATGAAACATTCCACAAAGGCGCAGACCTCTATTGCCTTTTTACCGAGCGAGCATATAAATTACTGAAAGAAGGTGGAATGCAATCGTTTATTATGCCTAACAAATGGATGCTGGTTGCATATGGAAAACCACTTCGAAAATTCCTATCGAAAACAGGTTTGCGACAAGTTCTAAATTTCGGCGACATTCAATTCTTCGAGGAAGCCACTACCTACGTCTGCATTTTCGTTACGCAAAACAACGAACCAAGTGAACATGTAAAAGTTCTATCACTCAACAAAAAAATGTATAATGGTGACTTTCTCACCGAGGTGAAAGCTAATCTATACGATTATCAAGCCAATAAATTTGGCGAGAACAATTGGAGTATCCAGCCCTATAACGATGCCTGCAAGTTAGAGAAGATGGTTCTGAATAGTGTTAAATTAAAAGATTTGCCAATATCTATTTATAGAGGAATACTCACAGGTTTCAATGATGCATTTTTTATTGATGAAAATACACAGCAAAAACTGATTGCCGCCGATGCTAAAAGTGGCGAACTAATCAAACCTATGGTGCGGGGCCGCGATATATCGGCTTATGGAATAACCGGATTTGAATATTTGATAGGCTCATTTCCAACACTTAAATTGGATATTGATAATTATCCCGCCATTAAAGAACACCTGCTTACATTTGGACAAGACCGACTAAAACAAACTGGCGACAAAGGTGCGCGCAAAAAAACAAGTGGTAAGTGGTTTGAAACTCAGGATAGCATAGGTTATCACCAAGAATTCTCCAAGCCAAAAATCATTTATCCAAACATGACGTCGTTATTCCCTTTTATGTACGATGAAAGTGGAATGCGTGGTAACGATAAGAGTTTTATTCTGACATCAAAAGATGATTCCGTTTCGTTGCTTTTCCTAACAGCCCTATTCAACTCCTCTGCAGCAAAGCTTTGGATTTGGTACAATTGTCCAGAACTTCAAGGGGGTACACGTGAAATACGTAAAGTTTATTTCGAACATTTCCCTGTTCCACAGGCAAACAAAGAACAAACGTCTACACTGGCACAATACGCAATTGAACGTGCCCAAATAACTGCTAACTTGCTAGCACTTACTTCCAAATTCATACGCACCGTTCATCGGAAATTCAATTTCGAAAAAATGACAGGCAAATTACAGAATTGGTATTTGCTTTCGTATGCCGGATTTATCAAAGAACTTAGCAAAAAGAAAGTGATATTAACTCTTTCAGATGAAGCAGAATGGGAAGAGTATTTTATTCTTGAAAAACAAAAAGCCCAAAACCTAAAATCCGAAATAGAAAAAACCGACCACAAAATTGATAAAAT
>CAYZBC010000134.1:0-12925 GCA_964476535.1 uncultured Maribellus sp. | reverse complement strand
GCTAGCCGACAGACAACAGAACTTATTCGTGATGCTTGGCCTTTATAATTCTTTTTGTGATAGGAACAGTTGGTATGGGGAACGTCCATATGCACTATTCCGCTAGGACTGGGGAGAGACGGTTACGTCCTGTGGGATTTGGATTCTCCGATGAAGGATAGTGCTTAAAGGAGAGGTTATGGGGAAACATAGATCAAGTCATAGTTGTTTATTGCGCATTCTAATGTATGGGGTTATTTTATGCTGTTTTGTTTCTGTGTCTTTGGAATCGTCGTATGCTGAGAATCTAAATACACAGGATACCTATCTGCTGGAGAAAAATCAGCAATGTACAATATGGTATCATCCGGTAACAAAGCGTTTATATGAAGATACTATGCCTGACGAACGAATGGCTCCCAGGAACACAATAGAGCTAAAGTTATGCAAGGGTGAATACGGTGGGTTTCTGGTTATTGTCAGACCTAAGCAGGACGTAAATGATATATCATTCAGCTTTTCTGCGCTAAAATCAGATACAGGCGAGATGACCCCTGTTGTGGAATGGCATAGAGTTGGGGCGGTAGATGTAGATGACAAGGATAAAGGCGGGAAACGTCAAACCTATGATATTCTTCACGTCGATGAACAGGTTCAAATCAAAGCTGGAGAATACGCGGTGTTTTTTGTGCGCATACAGATACCCCGGGGCGCGGTAAGTGGCAGCTATTCAGGCCGGATGTCTGCTAAAGCCGGCGACAATCTATTATGCAAGACTATGCTAAGCGCGCGAATCTATGACTTTGAAATTCCAAAAGAACCTAATATTGCTTTTACCGCAGGTTTTCCAAAATGCTCAGTGAGCAGCAATCCTTTGAAAATGCGGAAGGGTGATAAAGCGGTGGCTTTGGATATAGAACTGGTCAGGGACAAATGGCTTAGACAGATATCTTCCTATAGAATGTATAATAATAATTGCGCTATTCCTAGTCCGGGTCGTAGCTCGGGAAACGGAAAATGGATACTTGATTTTACCGCCTTTGACAAGCGTGTAGATTATTTAATCGGTGAAGGAATAAGGTTTCGGGGAAGGACCCCGTATATGTACTTTTTGGGTGGAAAAGTATGGTATATGGTAGAAAGGCTTTTTGGAGATATAACAGATCCGCCTGGCGATAAGACCAAACATCCCTCAAGAACATTTCTGACAAACGAAAACATCCGTCCGGAATTTCTGCAATCGTACAAGGCAATGGTCAAGACGACCGTATCTCACATAGAAGAAAAGGGTTATAGAGATTATTTTATGGACACGGTCTGTGACGAACCCATAGGCAGGCTTCAGCATCTTTGCAAAAAAGTAGCGAGTGCGGTTCTTGAGGCCCATTCGGGAGCAAGCCCAACCTTGCTTGGTGTCCCAAGCAGCGAAGCCGCTTTGAAATATTTCAGAGGTACGGCAAAGCACCTGTTCATGCATTCACAATATATAAACACTCTATCTGACTATCTCAGGGAAGGCCCCGGCAAAAAGAGAGAAGATGAAATACTCGAGGTATATAATTTCCCGGGCTTGCTGGGTTTGCAAAACGAACCGCTGATTGCCAGAGAGCTTTTCTGGTGGGCTTGGGACGCGCGCATCGATAAATTGTGGCATTGGAACATTGGTGCATGGTACAGAAAATCTTTGGTCCAGACCGGTTACAATTTGGTCTACTACAATGAAGACGATCCGGAAAGACTGCTAACGTCCATTCGGTTTGAACAGCTTCGTGAAGGGCTGGAAGACTATGAATGTTTACGTGCGCTTGCCTTGCGCGCGAAAACTGTCCGACTGGAGCTTGGCGCGGACGTAGTAGTTTTCCCAGATAAGTACAGGAGTGATGAACTGTGCGCACAGCTCGTAAAGAATCATTGGCTGGGAGACTTTTGTGTTGATAGTGGAAAATATGCGCTTGTTCATGGGGAGTTACTGAACGATATTGAAGATATGGTCAAACATCCGTATGTGCTACTAATTATGAATCCTCAGGATGGAAGCGAGACAGTATCCGATAGTGTAATATTTAAAGGTATGACTGAAGATGGTACACAGATTATTTTCAATGGTAAAAGAATAAAAAGTGTGTCTGGAAGGTTTAGTGTCAAATCTGGATTAAAAATGGGGGAAAACACATTTTCTTTCAATATGAAAAAAGGCGCAGATATCAAGGTGATAAGGAGAACAGTTTACAGAAAGAGGCTCGAAAAAAGGAAAGTACTGATCAACGACACTTTTACTGTTGGTGAGAGCAGCAAGACTGGTCATTGGTCGGGTCGGGCTTGGGGCAAGGAAGTCGGGTTTGGGGCTACAGCCGATGCTGAACTTGTAGAACCGTCGGATGATAAAGGCAACCCGTGTCTTGCCAGCGGCAAGGTGGATGCAGATGAAACGCACTTTCTTTTGAGTAGGAAGTGTGACAATTTGATCCTTTCAGACAAGGGTGTTATCAGTTTCAAGATATACTGTAATCAAAGGATTGAGGGGTATCTTACTATATCATCAGATGACGGACAGTCATACAGGCAGTGGGTCTCGTTTGTCAGCAACGATGCTTTTGAGGAAAAGCAGATTCAATGCAGTCGCTTCAGAGGTTACAGGGGGAAGAGAAATGGCATGCCGTTTCCAAAGAAAGTGAATATAAGAGCAATTTCAATTAATGTGCGGGAACAACAAAGTAATATTACGGAAAGCTGGCAGTTTTTCATTGATGATTTTGTTATTTCGGATGTAGAGTAAATTTTGGGAGAAGGATAATATGCGGGTAAAGATAATTTTGATATTGGTAGCGTTATTCGTAGGCGGCGCTTTTTTCAGTGTCCCAATAGCTGCAAATAACTCTGTTGTCTGGCATGCTGAAGACGGGAAGATTTTTTTAATTGATAAGTTTGAAAATACAGTTTGTTTTTATGCCCCTCCTGGATTTTTCGGTAAGGACTTTTCAGGCGATACGGTTCTTAGCATAGAGATTCCCGGGGAAATAGAATTATTGGGGTTTAACCGGAGGGACAAGGGGAGAGGTATGACAAAGCTCCGCCCGTCCGACGAAACTGCGGGTATTGACCGCTACGAAGTGAATGTCGGCAAGCCTTATTCAAATGGCAGTACCTGGGTAAAAGCTCATTTTATTCCAAAGAGACTGTTAGAAAAAGATGCTGTCCTTAAATGGTGGTGGAAGACGGATAAGATGCAGGAGACGGCGCAGGAGCTGAAGATCGCTCTATTGCCTGAGATGAAGGAAATTGCTCAACCTAAACGTCTTTCTGTAATGTTGTGGTCCTGCTGGAATGCTGACATTGATCCAAAATATCTGCATCATGTTGTAAGACTTTTACAATATACAGGCATAAATATGGCCACATATACGCATTACAGGGGGAAGCCGGAGCAATGGAAACAGGCCGGATCAGAAGAAGCCGGTATAGATATCAATATAGGTACCGGTGTGATAGGAGGGCATAAGAAATATCTGAATAAAGGAGATCCCAAAAATCACCCACGCATAGGCCGGGACGGCAAAAAAATTAAGCCTAACCATGGGTTCGGCGGCTGTCCGCAGTATATTATTGATAATACCGTTCCCTCAATGGAGACATGGTTGGGGCGTGTTCGCAAATATGCGTCTCAGGCGGATTCTTTAACTATGGATGTTGAATACAGATCAGACAATGTAATGAACGCCAGCTGTTTCTGTCCGATTTGTCTGGAGGCGTTTGCTGATTTTTCCGGTCTCGATCTTTCCACTCTGGATGCGAATACGATTTTTTCCAAACACAAACGTCTCTGGGGCGATTTTCGCGCTTGGCAGCTTACCAAGAGAGCGCTGGAGTTGACTTATAAAGCAATAAAGGAAGTTAACCCAGCCTGCAAGTTGGGTTGGGTTCCTATGACTTATGTTGGCAGCGGAGACGTTGGTGGCGGGCTTGTTCCCTTTGGGAAGGACGAAAAAGGTGAAGATCGCTATATTGCGTTTCCTTTTGATTATAAGTTGGTATCTACGTGCTTAGATACAATGACCCTTATGATGTATCAGTCCGGGCCGTGGCATATTCGCAATGTTTTGGAAATTTCTGAAGCATTGTCTAAACATGAACCTTTGAAAGAAATAAAAATTCGTACGTTATTCTCCGGGCAGGGGGCTCCGTACTATTATGATATTTTAGTTAAGCAGCCGGAATTTATGCGTTCTGAGATACTGGCTTCGGTTATTGGCGGAGCAGATGGTTTTGGCTGGTGGTTATGCTATCTCAGCCCTCAGGCATATCACAAGATTCACCAAACTTTGCTGGAAGTGTGTCAGATAGAGGATATTGTATTAGACGGCCGTAAGGACAATAAACTGGTCGAGATACAGGGAAAACCAAGAGAAAAGATGAATCTCCCCAGTGCATCTGGAGAACGTTTCGTTACGACTCCTAATTTTGAAAAAGATATGATTGTCCGCGCTTTTGAATATAAGCAAGAACGTTTGGCAGCTGTGTTCAACTTAGGCAGTATTCCTCTGTACTATCATATTACTTTTCCGCGGATGCTGAAAGGCAAGTATTGCGTGGTGGATGTTTCCAAGCAACGTCTGATAAAAGTCAATGGAAAGACATTATTGAGTTCGAAAGATCTGGGTGATGGATTCCTGTATCGTACACCTGAGAACTGCGGTGTTACTTTGCTCAAGGTTGTTTCTGCTAAAACAGCACCGGAACTGTTAGATTTGGATATAAGAGAAATAGAAAAGGCCTATAAAACCTACAAACGTCCTGATTCTAAGGATGCAGTGCTCGCAAAAAATAAAGACATTCGTATTGAATATACTGATGAAGATGAAGACGGCAGTCTGGAGATTTGTGTTTCTACACCTGATCAGAAAATTTTTATAACTCCTGATACAGGTGCTCAGGTTACACAATGGGAAATATCAGAGGACAACCGCAGGATAGGGGTTCGACAGCATGGCTACAGCAGTGGTATTGCTGCGGATCTGTATTGGTCGCCTGCCGCTGCCAGCTGGGGTGGGGACGAAAAAGGTTTATACGAAACAGAAAAAATAGAAATACGAGACAATGCTGCCTGGCTTTCTTTTCGTCATCAAAACAGTCATTCTCTTTTAGCGGGGACAGTTTTATATAAAATTTTTGAAATCTCTGCGCACGGTACGGAGATTAAGGTGTCTCTGAAACTGAAAAATGAAAGTGAAGTTCCCTGTATTAAACTTCAGCTTTGGCCGCATAATGAGTTTGATTTAGGCGGGAAGGAGAAAATATTGGATAATACAGACCTCTCTGTTCTAGAGAGATACGCGCTCACCAGTGATGGTATTACTCTGGCTCCCGCAGGGGAACATCTGGTCTGGTCTGTGCCTAATGCACCGTTTTCCCCGACCAGGCGGAGCTGGGAGAAGAAGAACCGCAATGGTGAAATTACCGGTAATTGGTTTTTACAAAGACTGCCTTTAACCAAAGAAGCTATTTTAGTGACAGTGGATAAAGATCAGTTGTTCCAGTTTTATTCCTATTGGGTTTATAAGCCGGAGAAAAGCAAGAAAGATGTAAGCTTTGAATGGATGTATCGGCCCTTTGAGGCTAAGCCTGGGGGTGAAGAATTTTCTACAAGTTACAGCATACGGTATTTCCGTAAGCTGGAAAAGGAGGACATTCCTAAGGTTGTTCCTCAATAATAAATAGAGAGATAAATAGTTATGAGTAAGATAAAAGAGATCAAGAATGAAGTTGTGCTTTTTGGCAGGAAGAACAATCAGAGTTGGTTCGCGCCTTGTATGGCTGTTGTGCCGTGGGATGGAGAAGCTGCACCTCCTGAAGTGCATATCGGCGTACAGCAGCTAACCGGAAATGACTTGGGACCGGGGCATTGGATCCGGACGGCTGATTTGGGAAAGACATGGTCGCCTCCCATGGAGAGCCAAAATTTGCTGGGGGACCCTCGCGAAGATGATATATTTGAGAAGGGTGGCTTTGGTCTTTACTGGCACAGTGCCACGCAAACATTATTTGCGCTTGGCGCGACATGTTTCCTGCGCGATTGCGGTGAGATTTCCGGGCAGAAGATGGAAGAGCATGTTTCCGGTTTCAGCAACTCCATGGCCTATGCTGTCTGGAACCGGCAGAGGGGAGATTTTGAGCCATGGGTGCGAATGGATGTACCTAAGATGGCTGCTAATCATGAAAACGTTCGTTCTGGAGGATGTTCACAATGGCATGAATGCGAAGACGGTACACTTCTCATGCCGGCCTATATAGGGGCGGATATAAACAGCGATGAAAAATACTCGAGTGTGGTGGTGCTCCGTTTTCGTTTTGACGGGCAACATCTTGAATATGTTGAGCATGGCAGTGTTCATATGGTCAAAGAGGGCAGGGGTTTACATGAGCCGTCACTGGCGTTTTTTCAAGGCAGGTATTTTATGACGATCCGTAGTGACCAGAGAGGTTATGTGACTACGAGCAAAGATGGTCTGCACTTCGACAAAATACGTCCCTGGACATTTGACGATGGTAGGGATCTGGGTAACTACAATACACAGCAACACTGGCTGCAGCATAAAGACTCTCTCTTTTTGGTCTATAATCGAAAGAGTGAGCTTAATAACGGTGTGTTTCGAAGCAGAGCTCCTTTGTTTATAGCCGAGGTCGATTCGAAAACACTTCAGGTTGTCCGTGACACGGAACATGTCGTTTTTCCTGAGAAGGGAGCAAGAATGGGAAATTTTGCTGTGGCCAATGTGACAGAAAAAGAAGCTTGGATCGTTACGGGTGAATGGTTGGAGCAAATGGTTCCCGGGTATAAAAAAGGCATGCGTTTCTGGGCGGACAGTGCCCCTAAAATGAATCGAATCCAATATATCGGGGATCTGCTATTAGCCAGAGTGATTTTTTAACAATAAAAAGAGAGGGGGAACAATGAAAAAAACAATGATATTCGGAGTAGGGATGTTAAGTTGTTTGATTCTAGGTGTGTTATTTTTTTCACCAAGAGTATGGGCGCAAAAGAGCTTTTCACGCATAGGCAATACCAAGACAGTCACTCAAATGGTTCCGGTATCCCAGGCGGAAGTGAAGCTGCCTCTGCCGGAAGGGGGTATACGTTTTCGAGGGAGACACACTTTATTTCTTAATGCCAAGGAAGGAGATCAGATTAAAGTAAAGATCACCTCACTGCAGCTAGGCAAGTACAAACATATCCTTAACTATATTCTCCTTGACCCATCTGGCGACAAAATAAAGGCAGGGCGGGTACCGCTAAAAGAAACAGGATCCATTGTTGAGCCCGCTCCCAAAACAGGCACCTATCAATTAACCGTCAGCACCGGTAGCAATGCCGGCTATATTGAGGTAGATAATAGGTATTATGTTGTTAAGACTCCGGTACATGTCATAAGAACACGCCTGAAGGGATATTTTTATGTGCCCGGAGGTGTTGGTAAATTCACAGTAAAGATAAAAGGTGAAGGGAAAGGAGAATTTGCCGGGATAAATATTTACGATAACATGGGAAATTACATAATTAAGGGAGATACTACTCAGGGGGAAGGAAATAAGGCTGATATAGAAGTAACCGTGCCCGAAGGAAGTTCTGGGAGTATATGGTCTTTTAAAATGTATGCGCCGCCGACATACAGCTATGAAGACGCTTATTTTGACGGATTTAGTTCTAAAATCCCTCCTTATATCTCTATTCATCAGGAGAGGATGATGAAACCGGCTGAAGAGGGGAAATAAAAAATGAACGAAGTGAGGCTTGGAATTATTGGTCTCGGTTCCCAGGGGCGCCAATATGCGCAGAAAATATTAAATGAAGATGTAGCACGATGCGAACTCAAGGCAGTCTGTGATGCTGATCCTGGTAATCTGGCAAAGTTTGATGAAAATATATGTAAGTTTGCTGATAGTACTGCATTGATCGAATCCGGTAAAGTTGACGCAGTATTGATCGCGACACCGCACTATAGCCATACGACAATCGGCATAGAAGCGCTCAAGCATGGGTTGCATGTTTTGGTTGAAAAACCTATTTCCGCGCATAAGGCAGACTGCGAATGCTTACTGGCATCCAACAAGGGAGATAAACAGGTTTTTGCGGTTTGGGCAAAAGGCATAATATCGAGGTGGAAGACGAGGTGACCGCGTATATGGAATATCCTAATGGCGCAACAGGGGTTTTTGTTACCTCTACAGGAGAAGCGCCCGGAACAAACCGCTTGGAAATAACAGGCGAAAAAAGAGAAAGAGCATGTTGAAACGATTAATTTCTCTAATAAGAACTAAGAATTACCAGAATCAATCTAGCCAGATGGGAGGTGAGAAGCTAAAAAAAGCTGGGACTCTGTTTTAATAACGAAGACAAAAATCAAAAAAGAGGGAATAAAAATGATCAAAAGAATTATTAAAAAACTAATTTTTTGTAACTAAACTATACAAGGAGAATTAAAATGAATAAAAAGATCAGAGACTTTGTACAGAAAATGCGTGGTTTTACGTTAATAGAGCTTTTGGTTGTTATTGCAATCATAGCTCTGCTTGCATCAATGTTATTACCGGCTCTTTCTCAAGCAAGAGAGAAAGCAAGGCAGGCAGTCTGTATTAGTAACCTCAAGCAGATTGGTTTGGCGATGTTGATGTATACAGCTGATTATGACGGATGGACACCAGGTGCGCACTGGAATCACGACTATCGTAGCAACATGTATATGGTAAAAACTGCAGATTTTGGTTGGATGCAATGGGGTCTATTCTATACTCTTGGCTATCTGGGGACTTCAGAGGTTTTTATGTGTCCTACATATTCCAGAAAAAGAGCTAATAGCTTATTTACCTGGACAAATAATGAGGTTCTTGGGTATGGAGCAGGTCAGGATGCTACTTCACGGAGTTCTTATTTCCTTCGTGCCGATGATAGTGATATCCATACAGGATTAAGAATATATAAAACACCAGGCAAATCAATAGCAGCAGATAACTTCGGCGCAGATGCTGTAAATTGGTCTCATCCGACCAAGATAAATGTCCTGTATTGCGATGGTCATGTCGAAGCAAGGGAAAATCCTGAAACTACCAATAACAGTCCTGGCCTTATAGCTGGGTTTAAAACATTTGATGAATAGGGAATAAAAACGATCAAAAGAATTATTAGAAAACTAACTTTTTGTAACTAAACTATACAAGGAGAATTAATATGAATGGGGAAATAATCTTGATAATATACAGGCTCCCTATCACTATATAAATCCTTAGAAATTAGATTACTTAGCTGGGAACGCCTACTTGGGCGATAATGGATATGGTTCTGTTACCGCAGATGACGTAGGTAGAGCAGGTATGGGATTATTTTTACTATAAAAATTTAACATCTCATCATTCTCCTAGTAGTGACCTTTCTAATGTTCTTTATGGAGATGGTCATGTAAAAGCATTTGTTGTCGAAGACATTGGGGACTTAGAATACAGTGTTTGTTATGCCATATTACACTGGAAGCAGTAGATAGATTACGTTAGAAATTTTTTTAAAACTAGAGAGGATACAAAAAAAGTGAAAAATAAGTATTTCCCCAATATATGGTCATCAAGACAGATATTTCGTTTATCCGGATTAGATGGTGTTACTGATTCAGGGAGTCCTTTTTGGGCAAAAACAGGTTTAAAGAAATATGAATTCATATTACAAACAGATCCGAATGTTCATATTATGCTCCCATCGGATAATAAATCAATACTTAATATATTCACAAATGATTGTCTTAAGTACAGAAACCGGAATCATAAAAATTACTGTGTGTTTCTTAACCAGAGTTCGATCCTAGGTACCTGTAACCATAAATACAAGCCATATATTCTGAAATTGGAAAGCAAGTATGGCTTTGAGGTTATAAGCAAAACAAATAGAAATTATGAATGCGATTTCGTTAAATTAAAAAAGGGTTTTCTTCTTTTAAAAAAGATATTTTTATCTTCAAGAGAAGTTAAATGGGTCTTAGTACATGAGGAAGACAATGAAGAGCGTCTATATCAAAAAGCTGACACTGCCCTGATTTATAATATAAAGGAATTATTTAAGAAAAGGATTAGTAGTATCAACTCAGCAGTATCTTCTCTTCCTTCCAATATCTCTATTGAGCAGAATAAAATAGCAAAAAAAGCAATTTCAATACTACGAGCTAATATTAAATCTCCTGAAGGCAGATTTTTGTCTCACTGGTCAAATCCAAGTTTTATACATGTTAATCTTAATTTATGGGATACTCTCTTTCATTCATTTGGTATAAGAATGATTTCCCATGGTTTAGCAGAAAGAGATATTTTCTCTCTTCTTACTGCACAGAGAGAAGACGGTTATATACCAAATCCTGTGAATCCGGATCCCTCGTTTGACAGGATCAATAGGATTCATCCACCTTTGATTGGATGGGCATTATGGAAATTATATAAAACAGGGGAAAATAAAAGTTTACTTGCGGTAGGATATCCAAAAGTTAAGAAATTTATCGAGTGGATTCAAAAAAACCGTGACGAAAATAATAACCTGCTATTGGAATGGAAGTCACTACATGATGGTGGGAACTCACCTGGAGGTGAATCGGGTAGAGATAATGATGTTCGCTTTGATGAAATGGAAAAGTTTGATGCAGTAGATTTTACAGGTTTTATTGGGAACGAGGTTCTGCATCTCTCTAAAATCGCAAAAGAGCTTGGATTTTTAGATGAGGCTGAATACTGGGGAAATGAGCATAAGAAATTATTTAAAGTTGTTAATCAGGAGCTATGGGATGAGACTGATAAATTTTATTATGATAAAAAATTAGATGGAAGTTTTATAAAAATTAAAACAAATGCATCTTTTATTGTTTTATTAGGAGGGCTTGCGACAGAAGAGCGTGCCATGATAATGGTTAAAGATCATTTAATCAATGTTAATGAATTCTGGACAGAGCTTCCAGTATCATCTGTTAGTATATCAGAGAGGAAGTTTGAAAAGGACTATTGGCGGGGACCTGTCTGGCTTTGCTACAATTTGCTAATCCATGATGGTCTTCTGAGGTATGGATTTAGAAAAGAGGCATATCTATTGGCAGAGAAGACAGTAGCTGCGGTTGAGAAATGGTATAGAGAATCTGGCACGATATTTGAGTTTTATGATTGTTTTAATAAAAAACCTCCTTTTGAATTGGACTCAAAAAAAGGAACGGGGAGAAAAATAAAAGGAGGTGTTTCTGAGTTTAGCTGGAGCAGTGCAGTTTATTTGTATTTTCTTAATTATATAAAAACAGCTGGATAGAAATATAACACGTTCTAAAAAAGGAGCTAAAAATGTCTGAGACGCAAAACAAAAAAATTACTGTAGCGGTAGTCGGACTGGCAAGCAGGGGATTATCTTTTTCCAGCACTTTTCATAATGATCCGCGTTCAGAACTTATAGCAGTTTGTGATATAAAAGAGAAAAATCTGGATATTATAAAAAAAGACCCTGTATTAGGGAAAAAAGTTTCTTTATACAATAACATAGACGAGTTATTGCAGAAGGAAAGTCCAGATCTGGTATGTATTAGTGCCTCTGACTTTGCTCACCATGAACTTGCAGTAAAGACACTTGAAGCAGGATGCAATATCTTTCTGGAAAAACCAATGGCACAAACCATAGAGGACTGTGATGATATTATCCGTGCATGGAAAAAAGCTGGAACAATATTCTTTATCGGATTTGAATTACGATTTTGCACGCTTTTTCAACAGATGAAATCGATTATCAACCGCGGCAAAATTGGAGAGGTGGTTATGTGTCATGCAATGGATTCTGTATCAGTTGGCGGACAGTTTTTCTTTCATAGGTATTTCCGGAAAAAAGAGAAAGGCAGAAGTCTCCTTCTGCAGAAAGGAACCCATTCAATAGACCTGGTTAACTGGATGATAGGATCTGATCCAAAAAGGGTTTATGCTGTTGGCGGGTTAAAAGTATTCGGACAGAAGGAACCAGCCAGCTTGATGTGCCATGAATGCAGTAAAAAAGATACCTGTAAATATTTTATTTCCCGTGATAAATTCACTTACGATTTTGGGAAATCGGTTTCTGTTGATGATTTTTGTGTATATGGTAAAGATGTAGATATGGATGATCATTCACTTGTTACGATTGAATACGAAAATGGTGCCAAGGCAGTATATACAGAATGCCATTTTACCCCTGATTATATCCGCGAATTCACTTTTATAGGAACAGAGGGAAAGATGTACGGATTATACAGCAGGTACGGATTTAAAATCACTTTGCAGAGACGCTTCAGTGAAAAGGTGGAAGTATACAGACCAAAGGTAACAGAAGGCTCCCACGGCGGTGGAGATAAGAGGATGTTTGAGAATATCTTTAATGTTATATCTTCCAAAGAGAAAAGCTCAACTGACATAAAGGCAGGAAGAGACAGTGCAGCCATAGCAATTTGCGCAGAAAAATCAATTAAAGAGGGAGTTCCAGCTGAGGTGCCAAAATGTCCATATCTGTAGGAGAACAATGAAACTATCCACTAGCACAATAATATGTAAAAAAGAAAAGCTTGAGACCTGCCTTTCTTTTTCAAAAGAGCTGCAAGTTTTGTTGAAGGAGCATGGTCAATACTTACAGGAATTTCTGCTAATATCTCAATGAAAACAGGAAAACAAGTTTATCCTGATAAACTTGTTAAGGGTTTGTCAAAACCTGATTTTAATGTTTAGGAATTTAAGTATCCGATATATAGTTTTTTTGCTATATCACCATGCATGTCAGTAAATTGACATCTATTGTGTTAGTTGCTAGTATCTGTTTTATTAAAACCACGGAGGGAAGTAGAAATGGCTCTATTTTTTTCAAAAAAAAATAAGTTTCTGGAAATGATTGAAGGGTATTTGAAAAAGGTTACTGAATGTATGGAGC
>CAYZBC010000133.1:0-13010 GCA_964476535.1 uncultured Maribellus sp. | reverse complement strand
ACCGCTATCTTAAATACTTTAAATACATCAACACTTTTTATAAACGCTATTTGTGTGACCAGGAATTTATTAAGTTGTGTCCGCTGCACTCCGATGGCTTTTTAGATGTAAGTTCAGTAAGAGTAAACGCTACAACTAAGGAAAGTAACCTATTGGTTTTTGGTAAAGATAAAGAAGGGCAATACCAGACTGGTATTGAGCCAAAATATTGTATCAGAGATTTAAAGCCGCATAAAGCTACGCCATACAAAACCGTACACCTATTTTATATTTTTCATGAGGATGATTATCAGGAAACAGTAAAAATAGACACTAGCTTTAAAACAGGTTTTAGTTGGTTTAGAGGCTTATTGCAATACGCTAACATCCTCTTTCACACAGAGAGAAAATTCAGTATAATATTTAAGAACAAAGAAAATCCAATTCCAGAAATTGAACAGGCACTCTCAGACCGTGACATCAATCCTGATATAAAATACATTGCCATTTATGTAACCCCTTACGGCAAATACGAACACAACCTTGAGCATCGGGAAATCTATTATAAAGTAAAGGAACTATTACTCAAACGGAAGATGACCTCACAAGCCATCGACCCGGTAAAGATGAATGCTCAGGGAGATGACTGGGTTTATAGTTTGCCTAACATTGCTGTCGCAATATTGGCAAAACTAGATGGCATTCCCTGGCGTTTAAATACACCCATTAAAAATGAATTAATTGTTGGTGTAGGTGCGTTTAAGCATATAGAAGAAAACATACAATACATTGGCAGTGCTTTTAGCTTTTCTAATGATGGTAAATTCAATAGCTTCGAATATTTCATGAAAGACGAAATAGAACTATTCGCAGGTAAAATCTCAAAAGCTGTCCGCGACTATGCCACCATCAACAACCAACCCGATAGACTAATCATTCATTTCTACAAAACAATGAATGAAGTAGAACTGGAACATATTGAAACAGCATTAAACAATATGAACCTACCTATTCCAGTGTTTATTATTTCTATCAATAAAACCGAATCGAAAGACATCGTTGCCTTTGACAGAGGATGGAAAGAAATGATGCCAGAGAGTGGTACATTTATCAACATTGGAAATAGCAAATACTTACTATTCAACAATACACGCTATCCTGATGGAAGTTTCAGCGCAGCCGATGGCTACCCCTTCCCTATTAAGCTAAACATAGATTGCACCGACAAAGAACAGCTAAAAGACATCAAAGTAATCCGTCAGCTCATCGACCAGGTATATCAGTTTAGCCGAATGTATTGGAAATCCGTAAGACAACAAAATTTACCGGTAACAATAAAATACCCCGAAATGATAGCCAAAATCGCTCCTCACTTCGATGGCGATGATATACCTGAATTTGGGAAAGACAATTTATGGTTTTTGTAAGTTTACATTAAGTTAAAGAATTAAGTTTTATAAAATATGAACTATTTAGGAATAAACTGCAGCGTTGCTAAAAATTTTGGGCGCGTTGCTATTGTAATAATAAATGAAGAAAATGAAGCACACTACTTTATTTACAAAAGTCCTTCAGTTTTTTCTTTTAAAAAGAACTCAGCAGAAATACTTAATTGGCACAGAGACAATGTTATTTCACTAATTTCACAGTTTAATATCAAAGGTATTGTTGTAAAGAAAACAGAAAGGACTTCTTTCTTTTCACGTCCGAAAAACTCAGACATATTCAAACTTTATCTTGAAGGAGTGTTTTTATCTTTAGCAGGTAGTGTTGGTATTTTTAATAAGCATTTTTATAAAAATGAGATACAATCAATGATTCCAGTAGGTATAACTTTTGAAAAAAATATTGATGAAATATGCAAACTTGATAATTTGCAAAATAACATTACAGGGATTGATAAAAATGATATTGAGGTAGTTAAAGATACTCTATTGTCTGTAATAGCTTTAAAAAAATGTATGTCATGATGATAAACACTATTGTAGAAGTTGAACACTTAAAGGATTTTTCAGAACAAGGTTTTTATTCACGAACATACATTGCCACAGACAAACGCTTAAATCGTCAGGTTGCAGTTAAAGATATTATATATGAGAACCTCACATCCGAAAGTGATTTTGAGAAATATTTTGAAGAAGCATATAAACTGTCAATGTCAGCACATCCACGTGTTCTTCCAGTATATTATGTAGGTATAGACCACAATAATGGCAAAGAAATCATTCCTAGAATAGTTACACATTATTTCAAAAAAGGGTCTGTAAATTCATATTTAGAGCATCTCGCAAAAGCAGGTATTTCTATATCCTTGGATGAAGGTATTAGGTTTGCACATGATATTATACAGGGCATGGTTCATTTACATATGCTTGATATTGTTCATCTAGACTTAAAAGCTTCAAATATCTTTATTGGAGATGATGGAAAGTTAGTTATTGCAGATTTTGGACAAGCAAAGTTTATTAAAGATGGTGTAATAAAAGATGCATCAAACATATACCCAGCAATTGCTCCAAAAGAAATTGTCCGCAAGAAAGTAGCTGATAAAACTTCAGATATTTATCAATTCGGAATGCTTTTATATTCTATTTTTTGTTATCCAGTTTATAGGAATGCTATTGATAATGATTATAAAATTGGAACAAAAGTATTAAAACAAGTATTCAGAGATAAGCCAATAAATCATGCTGAATTGAAAAAAGAATTTGGAGCCAATATAAAACGTTACTATAAAGATGTTGCCGAAGGTATTTTTCCAAATAAGCTAACGTATCCTTTAATAATACCTCGAATTATCCAAAGTATAATCCATAAATGTCTTGAACCTGGTGTTAAAGATAGATACAACAACTTTTATGAAATACAATCTGATTTGAACGAATTTATTTTCCCTAAAGGAATATCTGATTTAATTCAAGACAATAAGTCCAATTCATTTAAGTTTAATAAGGATAGTAAACCTTGCGAATTAAAAATAATTGAAGCCGGTAAAAAATTTAATATTAATGCTGTAAAAAATGGAAGAGCAGTTAATGATTGTTGTAAATCAGATGTCACTATAGCTCGACTTCAAAAAGTTTTGTTTAATTTAGCAGAACAAATATGAATAAATTCGAATGTAAATATTGCTCTAAGCCAATGCATGTATCCTTTCTAGAATACAAGTCAAATTCGTTTTGCAATGAATGTTTTGATGAAAGGTCAGCTATTACATCCACCAATGAAGAGCAATATAATACATTCCATTTCATGGGGGAATCATTCGATATTAATACTGATGACAACCTAAAAGGTCATCCTATTGAGTCTAGTATCCCTTAAAGCATTGTTTATCTGCCACCTTACAAATCCTACCCAGGAAAAGGAAAAGCGGAGTTCGTCCTTCTCCCTCGGCAAGTACAGCGCCAACCCGTTTAGCACTTTTTTATGCACTTCAATTTTTATTGTTATAAAAAAGAGCTAAACGCCTTGCAGGTTCGCTACGCTCAGATTGTCACGGTACTTGCAACTCAGTCGTCGTCCTCACAGCAACCTTTTCTGTTCTGCAAGCAGCTTCAATCATTTCACCTCCACTATGCTCAGAGTTTCGTACCTCAACTTCTTCGCTCCGTTCCTGTTCCATTCCTTTCAGCAGCTTACAGCCCATCGGCTGCCATTATTAAGCTCGCCTGCTGGTCGCGGCGGGCTGCGGCTACATTGTTTTACTTGCCTCCGCTTCGCTCTAGCAATTAAATAGGTAGCCTTGTGTACTTCAGTTTCACTCCGTATTTTTTGTATTGAAAAATTACAAAAAACCTCCGTTCCACTTCGCACATATGCTGCAAAGGGTTATCGTATCCTCAAACCATTTCTTTGCACCACCCTTGCTCCACTCGCAGGCGGCTCGCGATGCTTGGTCAGTGTCCGCAATCCATTCCACTATTGCTCCATTCATTGCAGCCACTGCCCAGCCGTTTGGCTCAAGGCTGTTTTTTCCTGTGTAGTATTTTTCCCGCCTCACAGTTTGACAGTGAATTAGCAGTTGAATAATAAAAAAGAACCCTTCCCACAATCCACATGCTTGCAGCACATTCATTCCACTCATTTATTCATCCCTTGTACCTCGTCATTCCTGCATTCGCTTCATTCATAAGCTTCAGCACCCCACGCAAAAGTGGCTCATTCTCTCATTCCGTCCCGGTTACACCGGAACTGCATTCCTTCAATCCCCACATTTGCTTTCCCGTCGCACACCTTGTCAAATAGTTTAATGGTTGATTATCGGTTTTTTGTATCTTCACAGAAACTTGTAATTATGAAATACCCATTAGGCTATCAATATTCAAAAGATGATGATTTCAAAGCAAAAGCCAGGTTTCATCAATCAAAATATAGAGCTGAAAAATTACAAGTTGATTTTGATGAATATGGGAATCGTCTAAAACAAATTGATGCAGTAAACTACCTAAACTTTTATCCTAGACTTGGTGTGGTAGAAACATTAAAAAGCCGCTATCCGAAATACTCGAAAGGGCTTTATGCTGATATGCTTCGAAGTGAGCACATTCCATTTAATGTTTTTGCTCCCTTAAAACAGGACTTACACCTTGCAAAAGAAGTATTTAACCTGCTTCTAAATGATATTGAAATCTCCACAATCCAAAGAATTGAAATAGAAAACGCTCCCAGTCCTGCTACAGAATATCTGAATGACCGTACATCATTTGATACATACATTGAATTTAACACACCAACTAATGAATTAGGATTTTTAGGAATAGAAGTCAAATACACTGAACATGAGTACAAACTAAAGCACGGTTCAAAAGAAGATTCTGATATAAATAATCCCAAATCAGCCTATAATAGGATTTCTTTGAAGGAATATTTATTTGTTCCTGATGTAATTACTCAGCTTAAAACCGACCGTTTACGGCAAATATGGCGGAATCATTTGTTAGGTGAAAGTATGCTCTTGAACCCCAAATTAGATTTTAAACACTTCATTTCTGTGATTTTATACCCATCTGGTAATATCCATTTCGATGAAGTTATTCCAGAATACAAAGCATGTTTGCCACCTACCCAGCAAAATAAACTTCAAGGGGTAACATTTGAATCATTCTTTGCCGCCTTATCAGAGTTCAACACAAATAATGAATTTGAAGATTGGATTAGTTATTTACAAGCAAGGTATCTGGTTTAAATCCACCGCATTAATTGAACGCTTATGCAAATATAAGCCTCAGGGCTGAAATCAGTCAAAAGACTACGGCATAAAGCCGCTACGCTATTTATTCCGTTTCCTTTTGCCTGTATCATCCCTTTTCCTTTTTGGTTGCCTAAGCGTTCAATTAAGCCTCCTCATGTCCAAATGCCAACATCCGACCTTACGTCATAGCAAAGTGATGCAACACAATGTATAGAAACCCATAATTCACTAATTGCCTGATAATTGCAATACTTTTAAGCAGATGCAAGGACAAGACTATACCAAGTCCATATCAAGTCCAAGCGAAAGAAATATTGTATAACTTAAATATTAGTAAAATGGGAAAAATTAATCAAGGTATCTTAGGAGGTTTCAGCGGTAAAGTTGGAAACGTTATCGGTGGAAACTGGAAAGGGATTGACTATATGAGGGTAAAACCTGCAAGTGTGGCAAACCCCAAAACTGAAGGTCAGATGGACCAACGTTCTAAATTCTCTAATGTATTGCAATTCTTACAACCAATGAAAGACTTCGTAAAAGTCGGTTACAAGAACTACGCAATCAAAATGACACAGTTTAACAGTGCGATGTCTTACATCCTTAAAAACGCTGTTACAGGTTCATATCCAGACTTCACAATTGATTATGCAAATGCATTAATCTGTCGTGGTTCTTTAGCAGGTGTAATGAATGGAGCGGCTACTTCTTCAGTAGCTGGTGCAGTTGAATTTACCTGGTCTGACAACTCCATTGGTGGTAATGCCCAGGAAACAGATAACGTGTTGATTTTGGCATACAATAAATCCAAAGGGGAAGCTATTTTCGTTACCGATGGAGCAGTAAGAACTGCAGGAACTCAAACCCTGACAGTTCCTGATGATTTTTCAGGAGATTCAGTTGAATGTTTTATTGCTTTTATTAGCGAAGATGGTCTTTCAGTTGCAAACAGTAAGCATGTTGGTTCGATTACTGTTGCATAAACAGATTTATTTCGGATTTCTTTTAAAGCCGCTTCTGTCGAGGCGGTTTTTCTTTTTAATAACCTTTTTCTTTCGCTTGTATGCTAAATCCGTATGTATTTGGTATGTACTAAACAAAAAAGAGTTGCAGGTCCAATCCGCAACTCTTTGATACTCAAGTGGAGAATAGCGGAATCGAACCGCTGACCTTTTGACTGCCAGTCAAACGCTCTAGCCAACTGAGCTAATCCCCCAAATGTGTCTGCAAATATAAAAATATTTTTCATCTGCAAGTGCTTACATAATCTGAAAATTGCAATAAATATATACACATCAATTCCTCCAATGAAAATTTGTTTATTACCACACAATTTATTGTCATATATTATGGCTCCAAACAATAGAAATATCCTTTTAATTCAACCAAAACAATTATAGTGATTGTTGCTTCTTCGTTTTAGGAATCAATTTGTAACCTTTATTGTATAATTACCTGATTTAAGCTCAAAATTATTGTAGTACTCATCGTCTCCGAACGGAAGTATTATGGCTTTACTATTCGTTTTTGTCACCTCAATTTTTTGATGATCCTCAATTGGCAATTGAACAATAGCAATGCTATTCTCCGGTATTGTTATTTCAAATACCTTCTTATTGGAATTATATTTTCTCCAATTTGAAACAATTTTGCCCTTTGGTGAATGATAAGTGCAATTCACAGAATTCAACCCAGGAGGAAGATTTGGTGAAATAATAAATTTTTCGAAACCTGGATGATCAGGATCCGGCCTTATTCCACCAAGCCACCTGAAAAACCATTCGGAGACAGACCCAAACATTGGATGGCAATTGGAGTGGGAATTTAACACAGCGCTTTCGTCCCAGCTTTCCCAAATAGTTGTTGCTCCCCGGTCAATCATAAATCCCCAACCCGGGTATGATGTGCTATTTATAATTTTATAAACTGCCTCCGTATTCCCAGCCCGGGAAAGTGCCTCAAGAATAAACTTTGTTCCAAAAATTCCGGTTGTAAAATGCCCGGAAGGAGCCTCCTTTAAAGCAACCAATAATGAATCAAGAGCTGCGGGAATTTCTTTTTCAGGAATTACATTATAATAAAGAAATGTGGCAAATTGTGTTTGTTTATTTGTAGGTTTGGTCAACGGATTTATCCAAAATTTATCCAGAATAATTTTTCTAAGCTTTTCTGTTAGTTTTTCAAAATGTACTTCATTCTCTTTATCTCCCATTATTGAAGCAAATTTTTTCATTATGCAGGCACACTCCAAATAATGTCCTGTTCCGGTTACTTCTACAATAGATTTTTCAATTGCTTCATGATCACCAAGCCCTTTATTAACAATCCCATCTGGATGAATTCGGGCCGCTTTTTTCATCCATTCTAAATTGGTTTGGTACAATTCTTTTACTAAAGCAGTATCGTTATAATAGACGTAAAGATTGTACTGAGTAATAAGAAAAGCCGACTCCCAGCTTAATCCACAATACTTTATTCCAACATAAGGAGCAGTATCAACAAATACCGAATCATTCATTGCATCAACCCAGTCATAAATGGTTTTACGGTAAAAAGCCTGCATGTCGAAGTTGTAAATAAATGCTTCGCTGGTAGAATTTAAATCTCCACCGTAGCCAAACTTCTCACGGGCCGCACAATCTGACTGAACACTAATAAGGTTGGCAAGAAATGTTCTTTCAGTAGCTTCCTGTATTGAATTTAAAAGCGTAGAAGAACAGGAGAAATTATTCCCATTTTTAACATTTGAGTTCAAAGAAATCCCTTGTATATCTTCAATTTTTGGTTTTTGATTTAATCCGGAAATTTCTACATATCGATAGGTATGAAAAGTAAACTCAGGGCTGAACCAAACATCCGTTTTATCCCCAAAAATATAACAATCGGTTTGACAGGCAATTTCGGGAGCACCCGGACCACCTTTCCCTGCAACTTTAATCTGCCCTGCAACCGTAGTCATTAGATTAATTTTGCCGTTTTCATAAATTCGTTCTCCCAGACGAAATGCAATCGTATCTCCCTTTTTTCCTTTAAGACGAGCTTTGTAAAATCCTGTAAAATTCACACCCATATCAACCAGGAATTTACCATCTTTCACAGATGTTATTGATACTGGAGTTTTTATATCTGTAATTTGTATTGGAGGGAAAAAGGCTTTTTGTAATTGTCCACCGGGGCCGTTTCCCACAATTGTTTTATCCCATTCTGCATCATCAAAATTAATTTCTCTCCAACCTTCAATTTCTTGTCTGGCATCATATATCTCACCCAGATAAACATTGTTCCGTATGATTGGCCCAAAAGAATACTTCCATGAATTATCAGTAACTATTTCTTCGGTTTTTCCATTGGAATATTCAATCGTTAATCTGGCAATAAATTCAGGCTTTCCGGTGGGTAGATGTTCTTTTAGGTTTAAGTGCCCCCACATTTTCATGGGTAGTGGATTGTAAAAACCATTTCCAAGCGTGACACCCATACAATTCGCACCATTTTTAAGTTCTTCAGTGAGGTCAAACTCAGAATAATATACCCTCTTTTTGAAGTTTGTCCATGCCGGGTCAAGATAATTTTTGCCTATTCGTTCGCCATTTAGCGTTGCATGGTAATAACCAGCCGCCGTAATATACAAAGTGGCCTTTTTAATATTTTTCTTAATCGAAAACTCTTTCCTAAAAATAGGGGCGGGCTGATCTCCAAACAAAAGGGAATCAACTGAAGGTATAATTTCCTTACTTCCAACCCAGCCAGCTCCCTTTAAGTCCTGATTTTCAACGAACTTAGCATCGTTGTTGTTTTTGCATCCTGAATAAATCAAAAAAAATAAAGCAAATATTAGTATTAATTTTCCCATTCCCTGAAGCTGATAATGTTTATACATCGAAGATTTTTTTTAATCCTAAATACTTAAGTAATCACTGTTTTAGTTTTATAATCTGCACGATGAATTAATACGAAGGTTATTACAATATGTGCCGCATAGTACGTTGGCAAAATCAGAAAATTTAATTCCCGATAAGCTGTAAATTCATAGAGTGAAATAATAGTGTCGGAGAATAAAATCAAAGCAACACCACTAAAATAACTCCACTTTACAATTGGATTTAAATTAATACCAGCAGCAGCACCCAGCGAAAAGCAGGAAATCAATAAATATAAAAAAGTAACTACAATCAAAACGGTATTATCCATGGAAGGGAAAATACGAATAAAGAAAAACAGTAAATAACCGACCAATAGCACGAGCGTAAAAATTTTATGAATCCGTCCGTTTGCCAACGCAAACCAAAGATATCCGACATGGGCTACAAAATATAAACCAATACCAACAGAGAACATCGTAAAACTATCTCCTTTATTTGATAAAAACCAATCGCCAAGAATAGAAAAAAGAAAAGCAGCAAAAATGTACAAAAGACCTGAAGTTGTCTTAATGCTTTTTCGATACACCAGCGCAAGGATTAACATACAACTGATTGTTACTGCGGCTTTAAATCCAAATCCGTATCCGCTTTTTGCAAAATAAGCAAGTATTGCAGGTACGATAAGTAAAAAGTAAGGTTTGTTAACAAATAAATTTTTCATGTGTTTATAAATTATAATTTTTCTATTTTTTCAATCCATTCAAATAGTGGCCTCATCCATTCATCAGTTGGCAATTTTAAAACAAAACCGTGATTTCCCGAAGGATAGAGATGCATCTCCGCCGGAATTTTATTAACCACCAGTTTTTGATAAAAGCGAATACTGTTTTCAACCGGAACCACCGTATCGTCACCTGAGTGGGTTATCCAGGTTGGTGGAGTGTCCTTGTTAACCTGTAATTCATTTGAAAAAAGAGTAATCTGAGCTGTTTCAGGTTCATTCCCCAGTAAATTAGTTCTAGATCCCAGGTGTGTAAGTTCGTCCGTCATACTAATTACCGGATAAACCAGTATCATAAAATCGGGGCGCAAATTAATGTTATCATCATTGGGAATATATGACTTATTGAAATGGGTACCAGCAGTTGAAGCCAGATGCCCCCCTGCCGAGAATCCCATAATCCCGATATTTTGTGCATTTAAATTCCATTCTTCTGCATGTTGTCTCACAATTTTTATTGCCTGCTGGGCATCTTGCAAGGGTCCAATACTTTTATCTTTCATAATTAAATCGTCGGGCAACCGATATTTCAAGATAAATGAAGCAATCCCTTTATGCAAAAAGGCGTCTGCAATTTTGGTTCCCTCATTCAGATAACTCTCCCAGCTATAACCACCACCCGGACAAATAATCACAGCAGTTCCTGTTGCTACACTTTTATCAGGTACATAAACAGTTAATGTGGGCTGAGAAACATTATGGTATCCATCAAAAACTCCATTCTTCTCTGTCCTTATTTCTTTTAACTGATTCGAAATACTATTTGGTATCTCCGATGAATACAATGGGATAATTTTCTGTGCTGAAAGTTGAATCGCAGCAAACGTTAAAAGTATTAGAATAATTCCTTTCATATCTATCTAATTTAATTCTTATATTTTTTATTCAAATCAGGAACAAGCTCCTTCATCGCTTTTTTTACATTGATGTAGTTGTCAAGCTCTTTGAGAGAAATTACTTTAAAGTGATTATCTGAAAGATATTGCAGATATTCCTTAAAAAGCGCAGGCGGAGTATCTACCCAGGGATGTTCAAGATCGGGAACTCCATGAAAGGTTATTACTGGTATTTTTCCATCTTTTGCCTCGTTAAATGCCGCTAATATTTGATGTTTATTTTCGGAATTTGCTGCCCAACTTGGTATTAACAAAGGATAGTCGGATTGAGGATCATAAGCTCTGCTTCCTCCAGCTCGGGCATACTTGTACCCTTGTTTCTGCAGAATATCCATTACTGAAAGACTCAGATCGTAACCGGGATATGCAAATGAATTTGGTTTCCCGATACCAAGTGAATCACATTTATTTTCGATATAATTTAGCTCTTCTAAAAACTTAACTTCCGGCAATCGGCTAACAGCGGGATGATTCTTGGTATGGTTGGCAACTTCAAATCCCATTTCATCAAGTTCTTTTATCTGCTGCCAGCTCATGTATTTCGACTTATCGTTAAAGTTTGGAGGAATCTCACAGACGAAAAAGGTTGCACCAAATCCATGTTTTTTCAACAAAGGTGCCACAACAGAATATTGGCTTTCTGTGGCATCGTCGAAAGTAAAAACAACCAATTTATCAGGAACTTTTTTTATTAATATCTGAGAGTTTCCTGAAAAAGAAATGGTGAATGCGAATAGAAACAGAAAAATGGGTTTCATATGTTTTATTTTGATAAATTTAATTTTAATAAATTACCTTCCGGTGCAATTCTGAAAATTATTCCATTTCCGGGTTCCGAGAAAATACCTTCGTTGATTGTAACTGAATATTCCATTCCTCGATACAAACAATCGATTTGGTGAGGAGCAACTTTTTCGAAGGGTAGTTTTGTGTTATCCGTTGTGGTTAAATCAAGAAACCACTCTGTTGTATCGTTTCCATCCATTCGTATTTCAACATTATTTTCATCGATATCGATAAGCAATTTCCCGCCAATCGAAGTTAATGGCCAGGAAATGTTCAATTTTCCCTGAATGGAATCCGTGATAGTGGGTATTCCTCCTTCAATTAACTTTTCAACTCCATCAATTGTTGTTTTAAATCTTAAACCCGCAACATTATTGGAGGAGCTCCAAAGATATCCATCAACAAATGGAAGTGTATAAAAATCACATTTGGTAGAAGTTCCTTTTTGGGTTAAATATTCAGAAGCCAGGTTCTCATCAAAAATATGAATATCCCGAAATCGTAAAGTATTGTTTTCCCATAATAAATTGAGTCGATAAAAACGGCTGTTAAACCACACTGTTTTATTATCACTTCCTTTTATGTCTTCTTTTATTGTTACAGAAGTTGCCGGAGTAGTTTTATAATTCTCGCGAAACCACTGCCCCGATTCAGCTAAAGTTTCCACTTTTACCTTTTGTTCATCTCTAAGCTTTGCAATTAAAGGTATTTGAATTTCGTAGCCCTTTGCCATGCGTTCCCAGGTAAAAGAATTTTCCTGACCTGCCTGAACATAAGCATATTCCATACACTCGCCATCAACCAATTGTTTGAAATACCAGTTTACCCAGGTTGAATCGCCACCACTTTCCGGATATACCGGTTCGAACGATACCACTTTTTGATGTTTGGAACCCAATCCATTGTCGTATTGACGCATGGGGTCGCTTCCCAACATCCTGAATATTGGAACAGGAATCTGATTTTTTTCATTTTGGGCAGGCATGTACGCATTTTTTTTTGCTGGGGTAATACGCCTGATTCCAATATCCTCCCCACATCGAATAGCCATCAGTCCCAATCTGGTCTTTACAGTTACAGGAAGCAATTATGTTATATTCTTCATACATATAATTCAGCGTATGGGCATCAATAAACCAAGAGCCAATTGACTTGGGATAATAACCGAATATCTTTTTAAAATCTGCCATGTAAACATCTGCCAGTTTTTCACGCTCTGCGGGTGAATAACCCGTTGCAAAACCAACATCCGCATGCCAGTCCCATGGATACCGGCCGCGCCATTTGTAACCTGCATTTTCGACCAATGGTTGAGGAATTTCCCACCAGGCACCAATTTCAAAAGAGTCGGCAGGAAGTGCTTTTAAAAGTTGCTGGTATCTTGAATCCATCAATGCATCGTATTGCAAGAAAAAAGTACCACCAAGTTTATACTTCTTCATAATTTCCACTTGCTTGACAACCGTTTCATAAAGAACCTCTTCCGTAATTTCATCTTCCCTTGGTTCGCACAA
>CAYZBC010000132.1:0-13210 GCA_964476535.1 uncultured Maribellus sp. | reverse complement strand
CTCTCCCTGCTAGTGTTTGCTAGCGGGGCGGGCTATTCGATTACCTGCTGGGTTTCGAGTCCTTCCATCGAAGCTTCGACACTTTCATGTTTACCACTGACCTGATTTTGTTTTTCGGGTCGGCAAAAAAGCGTTGGAAAACAGATAAGCTCTTCCCGATTTCTTCATCGGGATGTGCTTGGCTGTGTGTGCTGGCTATTTCAGTTTCTTTGCCTCTAAACGTTTTCGTTCCAACTCTATGACCTTATGTAATTTTCGTCGCAACAATTCTTTTGATGGTAATTCTACTAAATATTCAGCTACTCTTATTCCTGACTTTTCAAGCTGTAATAATTCAATTTGCTCTTTCGAACCTTCTGCACACAAAATCATTCCAATTGGAGTTTCTTCTCCCTTTTCAGTTTCATTTTTTTCAAGGTAACGAAGATACAGTTCCATTTGACCTTTATACTGAGCTTTGAATCTGTCTAATTTTAAATCAATTGCGACAAGCCGTTTTAGTTTTCGATGGTAAAACAATAAGTCCAGTTTAAAACTATCCCCATCAATTAACATTCTTTTCTGTCGTTCAACAAATGTAAAACCTTGCCCCAATTCAAGTATAAATTTTTCAAGCTCTCTTAAAATTGCATCTTCCAGAGTCTTTTCACTGTATCTGTCTTCTAACCCAAGGAAATTTAAAAAATATGGGTCACGAAAAACAAGGTCGGGAGATAGTTTGTTTTCTTCCCGAAGTTCTTTTAATTCATGCTTAATCAATTCATCTGGCTTTTTCGAAATTGCTGTCCGTTCAAAAAGCATTGAATCAATTTTTGCGCTCAAAGTTCGTGTATCCCAATTTTCTACCCTTGTCATTTCGATATAAAATTCACGTCTGATTTCATCTTTTAAGTACATTATTGTTCTGAGATGAGTCCAGCTTAATTGTCTACTCAGTGCGTAGAGAATTGAATTATCTGGAAAAGTCTCCGCAATGCGTAGACAATGTCGAAGTTGTTGTTCGCTCCATCCTTTTCCATATTCCATAGTTAGCTGGCGAGACAAGGATTTAACAATTTCTTTGCCGTATTCCGCACGTTTATTTCCAAGAATTTCAGTGTTTATTTTTGCTCCAACACTCCAATATAGAATTGTAGTTGTTGTATTTACTGTTTTTGCAACATTCTGTTTAGCTTCTTTAATTAGTAGTTTGACATCTGAAAACAGGTTCTTAATATTTTGTGGTTTATTGCTCATCTTTCAAATTAACTTTCAAACGATTTTAAAATGGTAAAGAATCAAATTTATTATCTGATAAATTAGTTTCATTTTTATCTGATTTGTCACAAAAATCAGCTGAATCTTTTTCACTGCTTATTAACCAATATTCTCCATTTCGAAGGTGGTCAATATCAGTGGCATTTTTTTTATAAAATTCATCTTCAGGTATGCCATCTATCACATATATCCTTCGGGATTTCATTTTACCACCTACAAAATAGGACTCCTTTATGTAATCTCGCCCTTTGCGGTCTGTATGAATTTTTCTTTTCTTCAATTATCCTTAAGTTTATTTGGCACCTAGCCGATATGTTTATTCATAATCTCAAATTTTTCGTCAAATTTCAAACACAAAATGGCGGTGTTGCAACGAAAAGCTGTTGTTGAATTTCTTCGTTTATTCTTCAAAATTAATATTATCATCGTTTTAAGTTCAATTATAGGGAAGAAATCCTATCTTTCAATTTGTTGTCAACTTCGTCCATATTTACTGGGAATTCCACTATCCAGCTTTCAACTGTTTTTCTGTCAATTAGTTCAATATTATGTTGTTTGGCTAAATCAACAGCCGTTTTATTAAAAAAACTATTTGTAATTATTTGTGGTTTAAATGTTCGGTCATATTTATTATTATACTCAGGTAATGCATAATTTATTTCTTGACCAGAGTTTATACCTAACTTAGAACCACTTTGTTTTACTTGAATCAGCAAATCCATATTCTCATTAAAATGAATAATATCTGCTCCCTTATCGTTTGATTTGGGAGTTAACCACGCATTTCCTTCAAATTTATTTTCTAATAATAATGCAATTGCTGCTTCAAAAACTAATGGCTGTAATTTATCCAACGATTCAATATTATTGAGAATAACTGATGTTTTTATTGAACTGTCAACGCTTATTGACTTAACAAAATCTTCTTTATTGATTTCAATCTGTTCTGTTGGGAAAAGTGTACTTGTTGCCAGATGAGATTTTCTAACTAAAAGTTCATCTAAAACAATATCGAATGTTTTAATCTCATTGTTGGGAGCAATCGCTAACGGATAATAAACCTTCACTGGCTTTTTTTGCCCAATTCGATAAGCTCTGTCTGTAGCCTGTTGTTCTTTTGCAGGATTCCAATGTCTTGTATAATGAATTACATGATTTGCTTCGGTGATATTTAATCCAAATCCGGCTGCAACAGGAGACATGATTATAACATTGAAACCATTCTTCTTTTGGTATTTATCAATTTCTTGCTGTCTAGACAGTTTAGATTTTTTAGTTTTTGCAATGCTTGTTGGAGTTTCACCGTTGATAATGGAAGGAGTAATTGAAAATCTTTCAATGACAATTCTCCGTAAAACTCTTTGCATCGATTTATTCTCAGTAAACAAAATAACTTTTTCTCCTGATTTACTGATTTCTGATAATATTGAAATTACTTTTTTCAATTTAGCGGAAGCACTTATTAATTCATCTGAGCTAAAGTTTTCTAATTGATAATGCTTTAAATAAGGATGGTCAGATATGCTTCTTAAATTGAATATGCCTTGCAAAACAGGATTAACACTTTCATTATTCTCTTTTAGTTGTTCAATATTTGCTAATTCGTTTTGATAGATATTAAACTGCTCAGGAGGCATTTCTTCACTAAACTTTAGATAATCAATTGTGGGTAAGTCTTTGGCAACATCTGCTTTCATTCTTCGTAATAACGTATCTCCAATTCTATTTCTTAGGTTTTCAGATAATTGGGAAAAGTCGGTATCTTCTTTTTTTAATGGTTTTTGGAATTGATTTGAAAATGATTTTGCATTTTCCAATAAACCTGGGCTGCAAAAATCGACGATACACCATAAATCCATTAATGTATTTTCAACAGGAGTTCCTGTCATCGCAATTTTAAATTCAGCTTTTAATCCTTTTGCCGCATTTGTTACAAAGGTTCCCGGAGTTTTAATTTTTTGAGCTTCGTCAAGAATAATTACACCCCAGTTTATCAATCCGAGTGGAATTTGTTGCTTCCGCAGTGTTTCGTAAGTAGTTAAAAATATCGCATTTTCGTTTAGGTTGCGAATCGTTTTTGCTTTGTCCGTGGGGATTATATACTTTTTTACATCGCTACCCCAAAGTGTAATTGTTTTTAAATTTGGATTGGGGAAAAACTTCAAATATTCGTTTTGCCAATTTTCTAATAACGACACTGGCGCAACTACTAACGCAGGTTTGTTATTTCCTTTTTGCACAAACCATTCAATAAAATATAAAACCTGTAAAGTTTTACCTAAACCCATATCATCTGCCAGTAAAACCCCGGGCAATGAATAGGGAGGAGTTGATAAAGTTTGCAACCACGCAACGCCATCTTTTTGATGGTCTTTTAGTTTTATTTCATCAGATAAGTTATCAATAGCTTGAAAATTATATTTAATATCAGTAATTGCTTGCGTTGATTCGGTATACTCATTCTGATCGGTGTTCTCTTTTATTATTAAAACTTTTGTTTGAGACTCTGGTTTGTCTTGTTCTTTCTTTGTGTTGGTTATTGGCTTTTGGGGCGATTTTAATTGTTTCTCAGCATTTTCAATAATTGGAGGAATATGAACGGTACTTAATTCCGCTCCTTTGAATTCCAAAGATTTATTTCCATTTTCCTGACTTTCCTGAAATAAATTTTTCAATTCATTTAACTCCGCTTCATTTTTAATTTGGATAAGGCGGGTGCCTTCTTTTTTATCTTCGATTGCAATTCCCGGAATCCATTGCGATTTGTATGGACTAATAAATGGATAAAATTTAGGCTTGTAAATACCGAGTTCTAAAACCCTTTCTCCAAAATCATCTAAATCAAAAATGTCGGTGTCCCAAAATTTTGTTGGAGAATCGTAAATCTCATTTATCTCATCTGAATTGAAAGTATTTTTTCTTTTTAATTTGGCAAGTTCGGTTTCAACACTATTGCCACTTTCATTTTCATCGCCGTCAATAACAATCCGAACTTTTTTGTTATCCTTTTTAAAACTGTATTCTGATTTTACTCGTGGAAAAATGCCAAATGATTTTTGAAACTTATCATTGTCAATATTTTCAACAACTGGTTTCAATCTATATTTATCTTTGGCGATTTGTTCAAATTCAATTTTTAATTTTTCAGGAGCGATAATTTCAGTATCAACCAATATTTTTGATAGAACGGCATTTGCATTTGCCGCTAAACCTTGAAAATTTGAAATTGATTTCAAGACTTCGTTTGAATTTGAAAACTTAGATTTATTTATCTTTTCAATTTCTTTAATTAAGATAAACTGTTCAGAGCTTAATAAATATTCAGAGGAGTTTTTTAAATAACCACCAATTCGTTGTTCCTTATTGAATAAAATATTTCCTGAACCATTCTTATGTGCAAAATCCTGAAAGGAATATTTCAGCTTCAAATTCAAATCTTTCAAACCACTTCCAACTAAATCGATAAAAATATCAAAAGGGTAAGGTTCGGGAAGATTCAATGCTGAACGCTCAAATTCATCTAATCCGGATAAATCTTCGTACAAAACAAAAACTTCATTGTCGTCTTTTATTGTTGCAGTTCCATTTACTAATAAATCATTTACGACATTTAATGGTGCAGGATTATCCAACTGGCTTAACCAGTCGTCATATAAAATCTTGTTGCCATTTATCCCTTCAAATAGAAATGCAATATATTTATCCGTATAGTTTATTTTTAGCATGTTAAGTTGATTATTTGTATTTCCACCAAGCATCTTTTTTCTGAGAATATGTATATCCAGGCTGTTTAATTTTGCTCCAAAAGAGTGTTTTGCTTTCCCAAAACATATCAGAATTCTTTATTGATGGATTATCACGTCGTTTAGGTGGTGATTCGAGGACAGAATTATTAAAATATTTTCTCATCCAAACATCCACTCTACCTTCCCAGTTCCCTTGATGCGTGATTCGTCCTTCTTCATTTAAATCAACATAACCAGACGTGTCTGAATTTTTGCAAGCATAATCATATCTCGACCATGTTTTTAAATCTTCCATGCCATTAATCGAGTTCAAATTAACTCGGAAGTTTTTATTTTTATAAATATACAGTGCCCCGGTATCCGTAAATTCAACAAAAACGAAGTTTCTGGCATAAATTATTAAAGCGCACGTTGGCTGGTTTCTGCTTGTTATTTTATACCTGTAATCAACATATTTCGAAACGCTTTCTATATTTTTCAGGTATCGGAAGTTATCACGGTTTCCACTAAATTTTATATCGTCAATTTTATCAATAAATTTCAACCAGTACTTTTTCCTTCTTTCATCTTGAACCAACTTTTCAAAAAACACCTTTATAAATCGTTGATTCAAGATTGTGTTTAATGTTTTTCTGGCTGATTCAACAGAATCTTCCTGAATTTTTGTTAACCCGTCATATTGCCAAAGATGAGCTTTTATTGGGTCTCCAATCATAGCTACCGTTTGATTTTTTACGATTTCAATTGATTGATTGAATTTCCCAGAATTAATGATTTGCGAACAAGAAATAATGGTGACTTTTTTATTATTGTGTTTTTGTAAAAACTGATAGATAGAAACAGTTATGTCATTAGTAATTAACTTTTTATCAATTGTTTCAATGTAATTGTCGACGACGGATGAAAAGTATTCATAGACCAAAATTGACTCCTTCTGTTTTAGTGTTATATGTGCGTCACAAATTAATTTTTTATAGTTGATTAAATTTTTTGCAAATTCTTTAGGCGAGTCTTTTTTTAGAAAGAAGCTTATAATTTTGGTAATGCCAAGAATGTCCTTTCTAGTCTTATCATATTCGCTACACTTGTTGTTAAGCAAGTTTGTTAATAATTTGCGTTGAGTTTGAAATACAAGTAAATTATTCCAGTTTCTTAAAAGTACGTGCCACAAACTAATAATAAAGGAATCTTTCCATTTATCCAGAATTATGTTTCTTGCAATTTTAAAATTTTCTGAAAAGAGAATTATTTCGCCACCATTATCAGGTTGATAATCCAATGCATAAACAAGAACCCGAGTATCTCTTTTACTAAAAAGTGAAATTAGGTAAAGGTATTCTTGAGTGCTTTCATTTTGAAATAATATGTAAACATCCTTAATTAACTTTCTTTCTGGAAGCTTATTCCCATCAGGTAGTCTTTGAGATATTTCATTTAATTGTTGAATCGAAATGGAAACGATACTTTTGGTTTCACGAGAAAAAACATGCTCAGCTGCATATTTCATATCAGCGAAATTAAGATGCCAATTCAGTATTTCTTTAGTGTTCTGCATATCGTAACATTTCCCTGATTTGTTGCTCAGCATCTGTTTTTATACGAAATTCAACACGCCTATTTTGTTTTCTGCCAGTTTCAGTTTCATTCTCGGATATTGGTTTAACCGATGATAATCCATTTGCAGTGGCCCTGTCTCTCGTCCATTCAAATATATCCACATCTAACTGGTTTAAGCAAAATTGCAAAACCGACCGTGTTCTGTCCTGCGAAAGTTTCATGTTGTAGAAATACGATTCATCAGCATCCATATTATACCTGCCCTCAACAGAAGTATGTCCTTCTATTCGTATTTCTTCAATGTGGTCAACATATTTTTTATTACGAAGAACTTTAATATAACGAGGAAAAAACTCAGTAAGAATGTCTGAAAATGATTCTTTTAGTTTTGAATCACCTGCATCAAAAAGAACATCAGGTTCTTTAAAACGAATCGTTAGTGTAGAATCTATTTCAGCCTGCCAAACTTCTAAATCTGTTTCAAATTCTTTATATAGGTCGTTGTAAATATCGATTTGAAGCTCTTTGTATCTTTCTGCAACATCACTTTTGCTATCAAATTCTTCCTGTAATTTGAGCATTGTTCCAATAAGCAAGAGCACGAATATTAACAGCAATGCAGCCATTAAGTCTCCTGTTGAAAGACCAAATTGATTGTTATCTTCTATTGCGATAAATTTCTTGCTCATCTTCTTTTAGTCAGTTTTTCAATCTGGTCTGTAAGCTCTTCAGTTATATCATTTAATCCAGAAACATTATTTTCAAGGCCTTGATGAGCAGCAGTTAGTGTTGTTGAAAATTGCTTTAGGTATTGGTTCAGATTTTCTCCAGTAGTTTTTTGATAATCTTTAAGTCCTGTTTGTATTTGGTCAAATATTCCAGTTAATCCACTTTCGATTGTTTCAAATCGAGCGGCATATAATTCCGAAACATTTTTGGTTTTTTGTAAGGTTTCTTGCTGGTAGTTTAAAAGGCTATTGTTTCTGCCAACATATTCGCTAATACTTTTTCCAAAGTCGGAAATTGATGTTTTCAAATTCGTAGAAGTCTGAGCAATTGCCGTTGAATTATTTTCAAATTTATTTGAAACACTTTCAATCAATTGAACTACAACTTTTGATTTTTGAATCATGGACTCAAATTGTTGATTTACCTGACTGTTTTCTTTAAGTGTTGATTTTATTTCATCATTTATTTGGGAGACTTGTTTGATATTGTCTTTTTGTGTTGACAATAACAATTCCATGTGGTCTTGAATGTCTTCAACTGTAGATTTATATTCGGTGGTGGCTGCTGTGAATGTTTCTTGATTACGTTTGTTGGTTTCAGTTGCTTCAATTTTTGATTGCTCAATGTTTTTGACTACCGTTTCTTTAAGAGCTTCGATAACTTCTGAAACCTGTAAGGTAATGTCTGTCATCGTATTTGGAATTCCAACTAAAGATTCGGAAACTACGGTTAATCTTTCGGCAAGACCTTCCATTTCTTGCTTTGTGTCTCCGGTGATGGTATTTTTAAAATCATCCATCATCGCTTTCATCGAATCTGCTAATCGCTGAACGGCATCTTCAATTACCTGAGTGCCAGAATCCTGTTTAATTGCCTTCAAATCTTCCAAAACAGGAACAAGTTTTTCTTCAATTAATTGACTGATTTGTTGACTGTTGTCTTCAACTAATTTTTCCATCGCTAATTCGATACTTGTTCCTAAATCATCAGAGAATGTTTGTAATGAGGCTGTTTGTTTCACTGACTCTTCTAAAAGTTGTCTGAAAACGTTTTTGGGAAGCTGTTTCCCTTCATCTGTATCGGCAACTAAATATTCGTTAAATAATTCGTTGATTATATTCCTTTGTTTTTCTTGTTGAAAAATTTCAAATTGTTCTTGCTCAATTTTATTCTCACTATCTAATTTCAAACATAAATCTTGTATTCTTCTTGTAATATTTGATTGCCACAATTTGAAAATATTTGTAAAAATTAAGGAAAGTCCCATTCCCCAAATCGATGAAACAAAAGCGGTTCCCATACCAGAAAGCAAATTGTTAATACTGTTTTTAATGGCTTCAGTCGTTTCAAAATTTGAATCTGCAATTCCATAAGTCAATCCTACAAATGTTCCCAGAATTCCTAATCCAATTAAAGTGTTTGAGACATTGTTTATAGCTCTCAAATTTAATGTTGCCAAAAGAATATTTTGCTCGTTAAAATAGTCCTCAGCAAAATCAGTAGTCTTACTAACATCTCCATATTTACTGAATGAAGATTTATAAGCAGTCCAAATTCTTCCGATTTTCTTGTGAGTTTTTAGATTGGTTTTTTTAAAGCTTTTGCGAATCGCAATTAACTTGAAAACTAAATATATTAACGCAATAAGAAAAATTGCAATTAATGCAAGAACCCAATAAGCGGTGAGAATATTTTCGTTAAATATTTCTTGGTTTAGAAAAGGGAAAAGTCGGTCTATGAATTTCATTTATAGTATTATTTCAAGGGTTGGCAAAATTGTACTCTTTTGCAAATTTTGGTCTGTGGGTCGGCTTGTGCGATTTGCAAATGTGTACAATGTGCGTTGGCTTCCCAAATTGCCCTAAAGGGCAAAAGCGCGTGGGCAAAACAAAATTTTTTCGGAGCAATCATTTTTAACTTTGGTTTAGTTTTTAAATCAAATATTGGTTTATCTTTTCTTTTTTCAACCTTGCAGGTTAACGGTTTATGTAAGTGGAGTGCGGGATTAAAAGTGATGAACTTTCAATTACGCACGGAGCCAATTCGTTTATTCATATTTCCATTTTTTCCGTCAATCGTCAAAGACGAATTGGCGGTGTTGCAACGGAGAACTGCGGTTGAATTACCCGCTGAAACCCGCATTAAATTTACATTTTGTTACCAGCCGTTATTTTTCTTTTTAATTTAATACCGTAATTAAAATGGCTGTTATTCCGAGAATCGCAGCAATAATAACACCCCATTTCTGCCAATTAAATGACTTTTTTGCCAAATCTTCACTACTTCCAGTGCTACTGCTCTCGTTTGTATTTTTCTTACCAATGTTTATTTGACCGTTGTTATTGGGAATATCTCCGACCTTTATTTTGTCTCCCATTATGAATTCATTTTTAATACTTGTTGAACTAGGTTTAATTGGTTCATCTTTTTTGCCATTATAAATCGAGTCAGTAGGAATCGTAAACTTTACGTTCTTTCCTTTGTTTTCTGCGAAACCCCGAACTGCTTCCTCTATGTTATTTACTTTAATTGTTTCTGTTTCAAAGTTTGAAAATTCGTTTTTATCTGAGTCTTTAAAAAAGTCAAATAGCTCTTTAAAAAGTTCATCCAAATATGTAAAAACAAAGTGTAAACATAGAAAATCAGTATTGGTTTCATTTCTAAAACTCAAATATTTATGTTTATATTCCATAACTTGTGGAATATCTTCTGACTTAAAGTTATTCTTAAAATCATAAATTTTAGATGAATTAGAATTCCAAATACTGTTAAAAGTATCGTCTCCACTCCATATTTCCAACTCTCGTAATTTCCTTGTTATTGGTTTGTAGATGTTTAAAGTAATTGGTGAAAATTTTTCACTTATTTGAGTTTGTAATCTATCGTATTTTTGTTTGTCAATGTAGTTACTGTTGGGTTTTAATTCTTCTCTTTGATTACCTAAAATTTTTAATTCATTGCACAGAGGAATATATTTTTCAACGTACTCATCTTTATTATTATTTAAATAATCTATAAAATCAAAAAGTGCCTGAATTTTCTTCGGTATCATATCTAAATTTTATGTTTTAATTAACCAAATGTCGTCATTTTTTTAATGGCTGGTAACGGTTTATGTAAGTGGAGTGCGGGATTAAAAGCGATGAACTTTCAAGCTCGCACGGAGCCAATTCGTTTATTCAATAGTTCAAATTTTCCGTCAATCGTCAAAGACGAATTGGCGGTGTTGCAACGAAGAACTGCGGTTGAATTACCCGCTGAAACCCGCATTACATTTACATTTTGTTACCGCAAGTTTTTTTGTATAACTCCCATCGGAGGAAATTTATTTAATTTATATACCCTTAAAATAATTGTCAAGTTTTTCCTCAAAAACTCCATCTTTAAATCCCTCCCATCTTTCAATAATTTTTCCATCTGGGTTAATAAGAATAAATGTTGGCAGTGCCTTTCCACCATACTGGGCATAAACTCCTGCGTGCGTTCCTTTCCCATCCGATAGATTTGCCCAGCTTACATTATCCCTTTTTGTTGCTTCTTCCCAAAATTCTTTTTTAACATCAACGTTAATTCCAACCACCTGTAAATCTTTCTCATATTTGGCTGCCACATTTTTTAATCCCTGGTGGGCACGGCTACAGTGAGTACAACCTTTAGTCCAAAAATCCAACAATATGTATTTCCCCAAATAATCTTTCAATTCGTGTTTAGTGTCTTGTAAATCAAACAGTGTTGCGTTTACAAATTTTTCTCCTACCTGAGGTATTTTTGTGCTTGCTATTTTTAAAAATATACCCTCTCCTAAGGTCGATTCTTTATACTTTAAATCCATATTGTCATACAACGATTTTATCAGTTTTTTATCAACCTCAATTCCGTAACGTTCTGCTTCTTTTAAATAAGTGGCTAATTTTTCAAGTGCAGTTTGGCTATCGATACCATTCTTAAGAATTTCAAATTCCGTTTTTAATCTTAAACCAGAAATTTCTTGTTTTTCCTTGGTTATCTTTTTTGCCACTTCCATATCGCGGGTATTTCTAAGAATAAAGTTTATGCTATCCTGTTTTGCATCTAACTCTTTTGTTGCGCTTTTAAACTTATTCATTGCTATTTGTTCGGGTAAATTACTTTCTACATCCCACACTGATAAATATTTCCCTTTTCCTGTTACTTTGATTTTTGTATAATCAGCCCAAAATTGGCAGGTCCCCGAAAAGTTTTTAGAATCTTTTATAAAAAGCACCATTTTGGTAGGTCGGGTTTCAAGTGTATCACTAAACTCGAATTTCCCACCAATAATGGTGTCGATAGCAATTGGCTTGGTTAAATTACCGTACCGTGCCAAAAGGTTAACTACTGTACTATCTGGAGCATCTTCCACATTTCCTGATATTACAAACTCTGTACTTGTCTTTTCTTGACAGGAAAAAAGACTGATGATTAAAAAAAATGCTAATAAATTTCTCATTTTTATTGTTTTTAATTGGTTATAGGTTGTTTTTCAAAATTTGCGGTAACGTTGGTATAAGAATATGTAGCCGATTGCGTGGCACTTTCCTGTCAAGTCACACAAGAGTTGCAGCGGGCTGCAACTCTTGAATTTACTACTATTTCGGCTATTATTTTTATACATTGTTACCGTTTCGTTGTTTATTTTCGATAGATTTTATTTTTAAGGCTTTCGCTCAGGTATTTTTGTATTATTGCTGAATGACGACACAAAAATCGACCGCTTCGTGGAAATAAATAAATAAATTAATCCCTAATTAAGCGAACAGAAAACCCACACTTCTTGCCGTGGTCACCTTTACCCAAATCTTCGTAACCGTAAAGCAGATACTGGTAGTAGGCGTAGTCCTCACCGACCTCGAGAGAACTCCACCAACCGCCATAGCCGCCAATCTTACCAAATACCCCGCTGTCGTTACGGCTGCCACCCGGAAGAGCTGTAAAACTGGTGCTGTTGTTGTTTTCGGGTGCAGCACCCGGGGTGCCTGTTTCACTCGATAATGCCCAGTTAGTTTTAGCGCAAAGTGATTTGGCAATCTTGTTTTCATTTTTTGTACCATCGTAATTATACCCGTTGGCAATCAGATAATTTTCCAAAATGGTCCAATCATTATCGGTTGGCACATGCCAACCCGTTGGGGCAAGCTTGCCCGTGTTTACCGCATACCAGTTATATAGTTGCCCATAAGTGGCTACATTGCTCTCAAGGTTGTCGTATTGACAGTAAGCGCCTGTTGTTAAGTCACCCCATTGCGTATCACTGGTAACATTTGTCATTTCGGTTCCATCGTTATACTTGGTGGTTTTCAGATTTTCAACCGTCCAAACCTGAGAGCCAATTTTAACGGTGTTGTACTTGTTGCCATCGGCATCTTTCACAGTTCCAGCACTTGGGAATTCACCGCCCGGGTCGTCTGTTTTGTCACACGCTGTTATAGCAGCAAATAGTAAACCTGCTATTAAAAGCAGTTGGATAAATTGTCTTCTTTTTTTCATAATAATCTGTTATTAAATATGTTAATAATTTATTGTTGGTAATTTTTTGTCTTTTTACAATGAACGGTAACGGTTTGGGTATGTGTAGTTGTGTGATATTAGTATAAACTTAAATAAAAGAACAAATGAAAAAATTAGTAGATTGGTTGATTAAAAGGAGATTAAAGCAATTACATATACCTGTTGTTATGGGTAGTGTTTCTCCTGATGAAAAATACAACCGAACTTTAAATACACTAAGAGAAAATAGAATAATGGTTAAGATGGATGAAACTGGTGTGTACGTTAGACTTGCTGGTAATGAAAAAAGAGGTGAAGTATTTTCTCTGGAATGGGGGAAAGTAATATCATTTTAACATTACCCATAACGGTGGCAATATGAAAATGTTGGGCATTTTAAAACACCAATCTTTCAA
>CAYZBC010000131.1:0-13359 GCA_964476535.1 uncultured Maribellus sp. | reverse complement strand
ATGGAACTATACAATTTCACCAAATTTGTAAATTTTATTTATTGACAAATCCTTACTGTCCAGAACTGAACCCTTCTGAAAAAATATGGCAACATATAAAATCAAGAATTAAAAATCACACTTTTGAGACTATGAAAAACGTAAAAGAATGGCTAGCAACAAGCGTAAACCAAATGACGGAAAAACAGATAATGTCAATTACCCATAACAAAAAATATTTAGATAGCTTTAATGCGGCATTCTCAGGCTAAACTGGTATTACAACACATTTTAACTGCTTGATTATTTAAATACATTCAAATTATTGAGTAAAAATCGAGACTCATTTATATAAGTATGTACAGTGAATATAAAGCAATTGAATGCAGTATTAACCTTGAAATCGATTTGGTTAATCTATTGATTACGACTAAGCTAATGAACCAGTGAAGGTGGCATCTCTGTAATTCCCCACTCCTTATTTGGGTTTTGTCCCAATTGAATTTCCAGTGTACCACCTTTCTCAAATTCAGAATGATAGAACCAACAGTTTTCCCAGTTTTTGCCGTTCAATTTTGCTGATTGAATGTAGTTGTTTTCAGGTATGTTATTTTCAGTTTTAATTACAAACTTTTTACCCGGGTAATAATTGTTATTTAGATGAATGGTAATTTCATTAAAAAGCGGGCTGGTAATTTCATAATAAGGATTTACCGTTGCACCACCATCAACTTCGAACAATCCCATTGCCATTAACACGCCTAAGGCGCCCATTTGTCCCTGGTCTTCATCTCCTTTATAACCATCGTAAGGAGTAATGTCGCCATAAGCCTCTTTTACTTTTCGCACCCATTTTTGAGTTAACCAGGGTGCCCCGGAGTAATTAAATAAATGCGCCATTCCTGTTCCGGGCTGGTTTCCATAGTCAACCCAGTTGCTGGCATGATTTTTATTCATCCCCACAAAATCAAGTTTTTCGCCCTTCTCAAAAGACTTGTTCAGAAAATCGGAATACGCCTCATTTCCGCCAAACAATTCAATTAAACCGCTCATATCTTGTGGTACAAAGTGAGTATAAATGGCTGAATTACTTTCGCAAAATCCTCGTGCGTTAAATCCTTCCACGACCGGCTGGAAATCATTAATCCAACTGCCATCCATTTCACGCGGATGAATCATTTTTGTTTCCGGATTCCACAAATTCTTATAATTGAGCGAACGTTGCATAAACAATTTATAATCGTCTTCCTTTCCCAAAGATTTAGCCATTTGTGCCAGGCACCAATCTTCGTATGCATATTCCAGTGTCATCGATGCGCCATCTTTATGTCCACCTTTGGCTTTAATTCCTTCGGGTACCCAGCCTTGCTCTACATAGTATTTCATTCCACCACCAAAAGCTGGAGTATTATGTTCGTATCCGGCGTGGTCGCGCGAACCGCCAACAAAGGCATTTTTACGCAGTCCTTCGTAAGCTTTTTCAGCATCGAAGTTTCTGATTCCTTTATTAAAGGCAGTTGCAAAAAACGGAGCAGACGGGTCGCCAATCATAACAAATGTATAGTTTCCTCCCGATGGACCACGGGGAATTAAGCCACCATTTCGGTACATATCTACCATCGTATTGCAAAAACCATCCATAACTTCGGGATATACCATCGACCATAAAATATTAAGCGACCAGTGACTTCCCCACCAGGCATCGAAATTATAATGCGGGAAAAGCGGTTTACCTTTTTCATCTAAACGAACAGTTCTCGCGACTGGCTTTTCGCCGGTCATATCCATGTATTTTCCATCAACATCGCTAATAATTCGGCGTCCTAAAAGCGAATGCCACAAATCGGTATAAAATTTAATTTGTTGTTTTTCTGTTCCTCCGAAAATTTCAATTCTCCCCAACCAATTATTCCATACTTTGGCCGATTCATTAACTATTTTATCAAAGTTCCAGTGGTTAATTTCAGTTTCCAAATTCTTGCGTGCTTGTTCTGTACTCACATACGAAATGGCAACTTTCATCAGAATTTCCTCCCCTTTTTCTGAATCAAAAAACAAAGCAGCTCCTGCATCAACTCCCTGAATTGTATCGGGTGTTATTTCAATTAATTTTTTATTCACCCATCCTTTAATTGATTGAAAAGGTTGATTTACTTTCGCCACAAAGTAAACAGGCGTGTTTTTTGGACGGCGGCCAGTTTTTCTGATTACCTGCACTCCGGCAATTTCGGTGTCGCTAACTTTCCAAACCTTTGAAAAAACAGTTGGTCCGTGTGCTAGTTTTGCCCCAGTATCGAAAATAATCGATTTATTTTTGCCATCAGGAAAAGTGTAACGATGAAATCCAACGCGGGTAGATGAAGTTAATTCAGCTGTAATACCATAATCATCTAAAACAACTTTGTGGTAGCCGGGTTTGGCAATTTCGCTATCGTGGCTAAAAGCCGAGCGATAAACATCCATTCCGAGGTGACCTTTAAAATCGCCAGTTGTAGGCATAACCGCGATACCTGCCAGTTGCCAGGCATGAACGTGACTAAAACAACGGATGGTATCGCTGTCGTATAAATAACCCGAGCTCCATGTTGCATCGGTGTCGGTATCGGGACTCAGGTTTACCATGCCAAATGGACGACATGCTGAGTTAAAATAAAACCACCGCGAATTGTGGGTGTCGATAAACGGATTAACCAAATCGACCGGAGTTGTTTGTGCATTTCCTGTTTGAAATATCGACAAAATACAAACTGTAAAGAATAATGAATTGAAGAACTTTATCATAACTACTGTTTTTTAATATAATCATTTATCATTTTCGACAAAAAAGAAGGATAATTCTCGCCTATAACTGTTCCGGTTCCTTTAGAACCGGCACCATTTGTAATTGAGTCACCAAAACAAACAATCTTAACACCTTCTTTTAAGTACCCATTTTTTTTCAAAAACTGGAACACATTTTCTGCAATAAAATGGTAGCCCAATGTGGTTGGATGTACACCATCTTTTACCCCGCTGTTTTTTGCATTTCTGAAAAATAAATCCTCATTGTGTTTAGGCAGGTTTAAAACAATAAATTTATCAAATAAATTCAGAAACAATACATCATTTATTGAGGTAATTTTTTCTACAATCAAACTTACAGATGCCATTATTTTATTGGGTGCCAACTTGTATAAGGTTTTGTCGTGTCGCATAAATAAATACGAACTATCAACAGGAGGTGGACTCATTAATAACACTTCAATTCCTTCTGCTTTTAGTTTTTTAACGATGAGATTAAGATTGTCGGAATATTTCTGATAAGAAATCATTTTCCTGGAGTTCAACATGTCGTTTGTGCCCACCATAAGAATCGTTAAATCAGGATGTTGTTTAATTACATCCTTTTCAATTCTTTTTAGCAAGTCGCTTGTTGTATTCCCCCCAATTCCGGCATTAATTACCTGTGCATGGTTTTCTACAGAAATAAATATGAACAGAGCAAATAAAAAGGTATATCTCATCGGTCGTACTTCAATTTATTAATCTGTTTTCAATGGAATAACCATATTCCATGTTTTGTCGAAACTCCAGGCTTTGGGGCCTGTTCCGGTTGCGGCAAAAAGGTGGGTTGGCTTTCCGTCTTCTATTAAAAGAAATGGCCTTTCGAAATGGTTTTGGTGCGAAGTGGTTCCATCGTCCCATTTTACATCGCGCACATAAGCTTTAAAGTTTTCGAACAATTGCCATTTAATACCGTCCTTAGACCAAGCATGAATTCCACCACCATCTACACCACAAATTTCACCAGAGCGGTCTTTTAAAATGGCTTCGTATTGTTTCCCTGTCCACCAAATGTAGGGGTCTTCCACATCGATACGATTGTTGTCGGCAGTTTCAAATCTAAAAATAGGTTCTTCACTTAATCTTTCATAAGGTCCTTCAGGTTTGGTTGCTTTTGAAACGCCCAATAAAAGCGGTGGTGTTAATCCTTCGGTTGAAGATTTATACATCAATAAAATTTCCCCGGTTTTCTCATTTACCACTGGTGCGGGATTGGAAGTTATTGAAGCATCCCAATGTCCAGAGCGAGGTTCTATTACAGGTTTATCCAACCTTCGCCACGGCCCATAAACACTGTCGCTAATGGCCACACCAATTCTTTTGTTCATCCATGCTTCCCGTCGTTGTTCCTTCGACACTCCCGGATTTCCTGGAGTTGGCTTATCAAAACTATAAGTATTTCCGAAATAATAAAGTAGGTATTGATTTTTATATTTAACCACCCGGGGATTATGCGTACACATTCCATCCCAAAACTCCTTCCTTCTTGTAGGGAGCACCACTTCGTGAAATGCATAAGGTCCAACAGGCGTATCTGCAACTGCATGAACGACTTCGGAGTTGGTTACCCAGTTTCCAAACCTTACCGTTTTAGGCCACCGGCTAGCAAACATGTGGTATTTCCCATCTTCACCTTTTATAACCGATGCACCCCAAATCCAATAATCGGGATCAGAGAATCCTCCATTTTTTGGAGCTGGTAAAATTCGATCGATAAAAGCTAAAGAGTTTTCGGGTGAATTGCATGACAAGAATGTCGGTAAAATGCTTATTCCAGTTACGGAAAGAAATGAGTTGTTAATAAAGTTTCGTCTTTTCATATCTTAATTCTAATATTTTACTTCAATGCTTTTTCTATAACTTTTTTTCGTCAGCGCTTCCATCATTTTATAAAACTCAAGGTTCGGATGCACACGCTCACGTTCATATTTTTATTTAATTCTTTTTTATCGCAGGGTGCTGTTTCCGAAGATCAGATCTTTAATGGATTCATTCATTATCGGTTAAATAATTAAATACAGGCAATTTTACATTATTTTCAATTTTGCATTATTTTCCCTCCATAACCCAGACTCCTGAGCCAGGCCTGTTTTGCACGAATTCCTGTTTTGCAGCCACAGCATCCCATTCTGATTCATAGGTACCGATGCCTACTACATAAAAACTTCCTCGTTTCCCTAGATGGAAGGGTTCAAATCCTTCTTCCTTTAATTGTTTTAAATAGTTTTCAGCATTTTGCTCTTCTTTGAAACTGCCACCCACCAAGTAGAATTTGGGTGAATCCGATACAATAGTTTCAATTGAATCAATCACTATTTCCTCGGCAAACGTTGAGTCCTGAACTTCTATAGGAATGGAATCTGCTGCTAAGAATGGCTCTTCTTTAATTGTTAAAGTTGATTCATCATTTATTTCAGTAGTTTGCTTTTCCGTTTTTGATTTTTGGTTTGTAATAAAAATTCCAACAATAATAATTGGTGCTAAAATCAATAACAACCATAATCCACTCCGTTTTTTTATTTCTTCGTTTTCAGGTTCGTTTTCATAAACTGGGGTAGGAACGGGTTCCTCTTTTGGTGATTTCGTTTGCTGAATTTTTGGTTCTTGAATTTCTTTTTCCAAACCCTGAATAACTATTGGTTCAGGTTCTTTTTTTTCGGGTTCAATTGTCGGTTCTTCTTTCAGAGTTTCATCCATTTCAGGAACGATAATTTCTTCTGGAGATTCAACTTCTTCTATCCTTTTTATTTCGTTTTTTAACGAAATGGGATCCAAGCCAAATGAATCGAGTAATAAATTTTCATCTTCAAAATGCTTAAACTGAATTTCATTGTTTTCGTTAAAAAACAATTCTCCGGTTTCTTCAATGACTACTTTTTCCCTTTTGTCGAGTTGAAAAATAATATTTTCACGCTCTTTTTCAATTTTTTTCAGCGCATCGAAATGCGTAACTCCTTCTCCATCGGCAATACAACCTACCAATAATCCATCGTTATTTCTAATTTGTTGATTAAAAGAGATCTCCTTCGACGGTGGCATTAATTCATCGGCTTCTTCGTTTATTTCAGCCGATTTGTAATCTGAAATAAATGCCCCAAATCCTGGAATAATAACGGTATCATTTTCCAAAAGGAGCTCGTGTATATATTTTCCAATAATCATTTTCAATAATTTTATTGTAAATTTAGAAAAACATCTTCTTGAAATGTATAAAAGGCAAAGATTAAGTTTTTTTAATCCGTAATATCCCTGCTCAATTATCGCCGACAACTGTATTATTTTTTTTACTTTTACTCCTTCAAATTAAAAAAATGACAAAAAAGATTTTAGTTACCGGAGGAACCGGATATATTGGTTCTCATACTGTTGTTGAATTGCAAGAATCGGGATACGATGTAATAATTGTAGATAATCTTTCGAATTCGAGCATTGAGGTTTTAGATAACATTGAAAAAATAACGGGAATTAAACCAGCTTTTGAAAATTTCGATTTAGCAGACAAAAATAAAACGGAAGATTTTTTTGCAAGAACTCCCGGAATCAAAGCAATTATTCATTTTGCAGCGTCAAAAGCAGTAGGGGAGTCGGTTGAAAAGCCACTTTTATATTACCGTAACAACTTGGTTTCGTTGATGAATATTTTGGAATGCCAAATAAAATTTAATGTGGCAAATGTAGTTTTTTCTTCGTCTTGTACTGTTTATGGTCAACCCGATATTTTGCCGGTTACAGAGCAAACAGCACGCAAAGATGCTGAATCGCCTTATGGGAATACCAAACGCGTTAACGAAGATATTTTAAACGATACCATTGCAGCAAATGCACAGTTAAATGGGATTGCATTGCGATATTTTAATCCGGTTGGAGCCCATTCATCTGCATTAATTGGCGAATTGCCCTTGGGCATTCCAAATAATTTGGTGCCATTTATTACCCAAACTGCCGCCGGATTACGGGGCGAATTAAAAGTATTTGGAGATGATTATGATACTCCAGATGGTTCTGCAATTCGCGACTATATTCATGTGGTTGATTTGGCAAAAGCTCATGTTGTAGCCATTAATCGTTTATTAACCGGAAAGAACAAAACGAATTATGAAGTGTTCAATTTAGGTACTGGAGATGGTTATTCTGTTTTAGAAATGGTAAAAGGTTTTGAAAAAATTACGGGTGTAAAATTAAATTATAAAATTGTTGCCCGCCGTGCCGGAGACATCGAAAAAATTTGGGCTAATACTACTTTTGCTAATGAAGAATTAGGATGGAAAGCTAAAAAGGGACTGGAAGAAACGCTCCTTTCTGCATGGAATTGGGAAAAAAATGTTCGGGGAATGAAGTAGCCTTGTAATATTTTTTATGTTTTGGCGTTGAAATAGAAAACATAAAATGTTAAGGCAATTTGTTATTTGTTTCTTCATTGCACCATTTTTTTTATCTGCACAGAAATCAGTTACTTATCTTTCTTTCGAAGTAGGTGGAAGTGGAATTATTGCTTCAGCAAACATTGCAAAGCCAATTATCGTTCATAACCGGTATAAATTAATTTTGCAAACAGGGATGGGATGGTCTCCAAAAGTTGCACAATCGAGATATCCATTTGATATACCGGTTCAATTAACATGTAATTTTGGTAGAGATCAATTCTTTTTTGAAGTAGGTTTGGGTTCTACCTTAATTTTTAAGAGTAAACTTGGGAAAAGCAAAGATGAGCCGACAAATAATGAGATTTATCTTTCACCAATAATTGGTTTCCGAAGCGAATCTAAAAAGTGGTTTGGTCGGGTATTCGTCTGTCCCTTGTTTCATGCAGCAGGTGAGCAATTGTACAACGAAGTAACTTCCTATTTTATAAACATTGGAGTTGGCATTAGTGCAATTTTTTAGTTGAGTAGAAATTTTAACTTTGAATAAAATCTGATTAATATGAAAACAATCCTTATTACCGGCGGTGCCGGATTTATTGGTTCGCACTTGGTTCGATTATTCGTAAATAAATATCCCGACTACAACATTGTAAATCTCGATAAGTTAACCTACGCAGGAAACCTCAATAATTTGAAAGATATTGAAAACAAGCCCAACTATGAGTTTGTAAAAGGTGACATTGTTGATAGTGGTTTTATTCAAAAATTATTTGAAGAAAGAAATTTTGACGGTGTAATTCATTTGGCTGCTGAATCGCATGTTGACCGTTCGATCTCGAACCCTACCGAATTTGTTTATACCAATGTAATTGGAACCGTGAATTTATTGAATTCTGCCAAGCACGTTTGGAAAGATAAATTTGAAGGAAAAAGGTTTTACCACATTTCAACTGATGAAGTTTATGGCTCGTTGGGTAGCGAAGGAATATTTACTGAAGAAACCAGTTACGATCCGCACAGTCCGTATTCGGCATCAAAAGCTAGTTCCGACCATTTTGTTCGTGCTTATCTCGATACATTTGGATTGCCTTCTGTAATTTCAAACTGCTCGAACAATTATGGCTCGTTTCAGTTTCCCGAAAAATTAATTCCACTTTTTATTCATAATATAAAAAATAAAAAGCCACTTCCTGTTTACGGAAAAGGCGAAAATATTCGCGATTGGTTGTGGGTAGTTGATCATGCCCGGGCAATCGACCTTATCTTTCATGAAGGTAAAATCGGCGAAACCTATAACATTGGAGGTTTTAACGAGTGGACAAACATTGACTTGATTCGGGTAATGTGCAAAAAAATGGATGAAAAACTGGGGCGTGAAGAGGGTGAATCGGAAAAACTAATTACTTATGTAAAAGACCGCGCAGGTCATGATTTGCGTTATGCAATTGACGCAACAAAAATTAAAGATGAATTGGGATGGGAGCCTTCGTTGCAGTTCGAAGAAGGCATTGAACTTACCATTGACTGGTACCTCGAAAATGAAAAATGGTTAGACAACGTAACCTCGGGCGATTACCAAAAATATTATGAAGAGCAATACACCGAAAGATAAACAAATTAATCCTGCTTGTTGTTTCACTTTATTGTTAGTATGGCATAAAAGCTATTAATTTAATTTTTATTCAACTATGAAAAAAGTCTTACAATTTCTACAAGAACTTTCAGAAAATAACAACAGAGAGTGGTTTAATGACAATCGAAAAAGTTATGAAGAGAGTCGGGATAAGATAATTTTTCTGACCGATGTATTTATAAATGAAATCAAAAAATTCGATCCCGAGGTGGCAGGAATAAGTCCAAAAGATTGCATTTTCCGTATTTTTAAAGATGTTCGATTTTCGAAAGATAAGTTACCCTATAAAACCAATTTTGGCAGTTTCATTGCTAAGGGAGGAAGAAAAAGCATTTACCCCGGGTACTATATTCATATAGAACCGAACCAGAGCTTTGTGGGCGGCGGAGTTTATATGCCTCAGGCTGAACCTCTTCGGGCCATTCGAATGTACATGGCTGAACATGCGCCAGAGTTTCTGGATATTAAAGACGATGAGAATTTTAAAAGAATATTCCCCGAAATGTACGATCATCAGTTAAAAACTGCACCAAAAGGATTTCCCAAAGACCATGAATTTATCAGTGTATTAAAATATAAATCGTACATTTTTTCCAGCGCAATTGATAATAAAACGATTATTGGTGATGGCTTAATTGATTACACCATCGAAGCATTCAGAGAATTGGGAAAAGTTAATTCATTTCTGTACAAAGCATTAACTTAAAAGTTTAAAAAAGGGGGAAAAGAGAGGATTGCTTTTCTATAAAATTGAGAATATCGATGTTTAAGGCCCGTATTTTATAACTTCCTGATTTAAAAATATGCCCCGGTTTTCCTGACTGGTTTTTTTAAGTATTTGCCAATTGCATAACTCTTTCAATGGTATCGTCAATTTGTTCAATGCTCTCAAATCCAATAGTCATGCAATCTACATTTTTACTTTTCATTACGTAATTTAAGGATTGTTGGCGTTGTTCGTCGGTAACCAGCTCACCACATCCAAAAATTTTCATGCCAATTACTCCTTTGCCATTTTCTTTAGCTTTTTGAAGCACTTTCATAATATCTGCGGGACTACCATCCATTCTGGCACCATTGTTATTAATTCTGGCTTGTACCACATCTGCCCAAGGACTTTCAGCAGCAACTTTCAACGCTCCGATATCGTGACAAGACAAACCCACCTTTTTAATAATACCTTTTTGTTTTGCCTCCGAATAAGCATCCATGTAACGTTTATATTCGTCTGGCCATTCACTGTTTACCATACAATGCAAAAGCAATATATCAATATAATCGGTACCCATCTCTTTTCTAAACCTGTCAATACTTTTTTGAAAAGATTCGGGGGTGTACCAATCCTGATGTTGGTAAACCATTATTTTAGAAAGAACAGTTACATTTTCTCGCGGAACATTTTTTAATGCTTTTCCCACCAACTCATGTGTGCCGTACATATCGGCTGTTTCAAAAAATCGAATCCCTCGATCGTATGCATGTTGAGCCAATTGTACAAATTTTTCTTCGCCTAATTCTTTCTGATTCGAAGTATGTTTCCAACCCTTCGACCCAGTTCCCAGTGCCAACCTCGGAACTTTCAACCCGGTATTACCGAGATTTACCATATCAATTTTAACTTTTGAAACTGGTTTAAAACTCAAGCCCGCTAAACCAGAAGTTGTAGCCATTGTTCCGGCTAAACCCAAAGCACTTTTTTGTATAAATTTTCTACGGTCTATATTTTTCATCTGAATCTATTTTTTGGTCAATATCGCAATTTATGAACATTCTATAAACATTGCTGCACATAATAAATAAGAATATATATTTTTAGCAGCAAAATTTAAATCTAAAAATGAATTTATGAAAAGAGTATTACTATTATTTGCAGTATTTGCATTTGTTGTTTCAGCCAGTGCACAAAACGTTCAAACACATTACGATTTTGGAAAAGATAGAAAAATGCTAACAACGACAGTTGAAATGTTTAAGCCGGACAAGTATGGTTCTACCTTCTTTTTTATTGATATGGACTATGGTGCAGAAGGTACTGGTATCGACAATGGTATTTCGTTGGCCTATTGGGAAATTGCACGTGCTTTTAAATGGAACGAAACTCAGAAGTTTATGCCGCGTGTTGAGTATAATGGTGGTGTAATGAAACTTGCTCCAGAAGATGCACCTTGGGTTCCTATTGAAAATTGTTGGTTAGCAGGTATCGAGAGAACCTGGGCTTCGGCAGATTTCTCAAAGATTTTGACGCTGCAAGCCAACTATAAATATATTAAGGGTAAAGAAGATGCAGCTTTTCAATTAACAGCTGTTTGGACTGTTAATATGCTTGATAACAAATTATCTTTTACAGGTTTCGCTGATTTCTGGAAAGAAGATATGTTTTGGGGAACTACTCATAGATTCTTAGCTGAGCCACAATTGTGGTATAATGCCGGCAAACATCTTTCCTTGGGTACCGAAGTTGAACTAAGCAACAATTTTGTTGGGGCCGAATTTGCAGTGAAGCCAACTCTTGCGGTTAAATATTCATTCTAGAAAAACTAATATCTATTAATTATGTTAGAAAAAATTTTCAAATTAAAAGAGAACAAGACTACCGTAAAAACGGAAATATTGGCCGGTATAACTACGTTTATGACCATGGCTTATATTTTAGCAGTAAATCCGGATATTTTAAGTGCTACCGGAATGGATAAAGGAGCACTTTTTACTGCGACTGCTATTTCTGCAGCTGTTGGAACATTAGTTATGGCTCTATGGGCTAACCTGCCTTTTGCATTGGCTCCGGGTATGGGATTGAATGCTTTCTTTGCCTTTGGTGTTTGTCTTGGAATGGGCATGTCTTGGCAGTTTGCTTTAACAGCCGTATTTTTAGAAGGTATTTTATTCATTTTAATGACTGTATTTAACATTCGGGAAGTGATAATAAATGCGATACCCAAAAGCATAAAAAATGCGATATCGGTTGGTATTGGTTTATTTATTGCTTTTATCGGTCTGAAAAATGCAGGAGTTATTATTGACAACCAAGCAACATTAGTACACCTTGGTGATATGAAAAGTGCCGGTGTATTATTAGCATTAGCTGGTATTCTGATTACAGGTGTTCTTTTAGCATTGAAAGTTAGAGGTGCTTTATTAATTGGGATGATAGCAACAACTGTTATTGGTATACCCGTTGGAGTTACTCAATTACCTCATTTCGATTTTTCAGTCCCTTCAGTTTCACCAATTTTATGGCAATTTGAATGGGGTTGGATTAATTCTGCAGAAGGTATATTTACAATGATTACTGTATTGTTCACATTCCTTTTTGTGGATATGTTTGATACTGTTGGAACTTTAATTGGTGTTTCAACCAAAGCCAATATGCTCGATGAAGATGGTCGTATTCCGAACGTTAAACAAGCACTTATGGCTGACTCAATTGGTACTACAGTAGGTGCTGTATTAGGAACATCAACAGTAACAACTTACGTAGAATCTGCATCTGGTGTTGCCGAAGGTGGCCGTACTGGTTTAACTGCATTTACAACAGCTATATTATTTATTTGTGCACTATTTTTATCACCGCTATTCTTAATGATCCCAGCGGCTGCAACAGCCTCGGCATTAGTATTGGTTGGTGTAATGATGATGACACCTATAAAAAACCTGGACTTTGATGATTTTACAGAATCAATTCCAGCATTCTTTACAATGATAATGATGCCTCTAACATTTTCGATTGCTGAAGGTATTGTTTTTGGTATACTATCTTTTGTTATCCTTAAACTATGTTCTGGTAGACATAAAGAAATTTCGATTGTCGGTTATTTATTAGCAATATTGTTTGTGCTGAAATTTATTTTCATGTAAAAAATACGAATATAAGTTATAAAAAAGAGGTGCAGGAATGTACCTCTTTTTTGTTTTTTGCTATTTTTACATTTCACGGGACATTAACTCAGTTGGTTTAGTCCGTCAACTGACGGATGACCGGGATTCCATAAAGGGCCGTTAGTTCAGTTGGTTTAGAATGCATGCTTGACAGGGTAGAAGTCACTGGGTTATTATAGGATGTATCGATTGGATAATCAAGATGTTACGAAGTTGTAGCGTCTTTTTTTATGACTGGAGTGCCCTTCTGGAGTGCCCTTTTTGATTTCTTCAAATACAAAAAAGCCATTTTTAACTAACTGTTTTTTGGTAACGTATTTTTTCAAATGCATACTCTTTCGTCTGGTTTATTATTTTGATGTTCGATTTGGAAGCGTAATTTTATTATTTTTGCGGGCAGTTAAAATAAATGGGTCGTTAGTTCAGTTGGTTTAGAATACATGCTTGACAGGCATGGGGTCGGCAGTTCGAATCTGCCACGACCCACCTAATATTCAAGACATTACAGAGTTGTGATGTCTTTTTTTATGACTAGAGTTCGGTTTTTATTTTTCAAAAATACGAAACCCATTTTTAACCATTTGTTTAGCAATTTCACGTTTATTGATGTAGTGTTTTGATGTAGTTCTGTAGTTACTATGTTGCATTGAAATTCTTCCATTCACAAACAAATCTTCTCTGGTA
>CAYZBC010000130.1:0-13482 GCA_964476535.1 uncultured Maribellus sp. | reverse complement strand
TCTTAATTGTGGCGAGATCAAAATAGAATCGTTTAAATTAATATTTTCTACCAATAAATTCTGTCGTGAAATTTCAATGGTACGTAGAAGCGTTTTATCAATTTTTTTAATGATAGGATAAAAACCTTCCTCGCCCATGATATTTCGTGCAATGTAAGCCTTCAGTTGTGCATTTATTATCTCTCCCGACTCCTTTAATCCTTTGGTGTCTTTAGCAACTCCCTTTTCAGCAACATATTTAACAAAATTATCCATCGCATTTTTCTTGTCTAAATAATCATCAAATTCAGCAGCGCTTGTTAATACACTGAGTTCCGTTCGAAATTCGTCGGCGTAGGAATAAGCGAAAGCATAAATTAATCCTTTACGGTAAATGCTTGTGAAATATTCAGAGTTTCCGGTGGTATCAATCGGAACAAAAAAGTCGGGCATAATTCCGCCGCCGCCATATACAATTCTTCCGCTTTTGGTTTTGTATTTTAGCGAATCGTTGAAATGAATACTATCGGCAACCAATTGCTCCATACTTTGAAAACGATCATGAATATCATTAAAATATTCATCGTTCCCTTCTTCGTACGAACTTTGAATACACCGTCCGCTGGGTGTATAAAAACGAGCTACGGTTAGTCGCAGTGCCGAGCCATCCATAAACGGAATTTGCTCTTGAACCAATCCTTTCCCAAACGAACGCCTGCCAATTACAAGTCCACGATCGTTGTCTTGCATGGCACCTGCAAAAATCTCACTTGCCGATGCCGAGAACTCATCAATCATAACAAATACTTTCATATTTTTCCAACTGTTTTTCCCTGATGCATTGTAGGTTTTTCGAGGTTGATTAATTCCTTCGGTATATAGAATGTGTTCCCCTTTTTCCAAAAATTCATCCAACATTTGTAAAACGGCAGTTAGCGAGCCACCTGTATTTTGGCGTAAATCAATTATCACTTTTTTTGCTCCGGAATCTTCAAGCAAACCCATTTTATCCATAAATTCGCGATAGGTTGTATTGGCAAACCGACTAATTTTTATGAACCCGGTTTCTTCATCAATCATATACGAAACATCAACACTATAAAGAGGGATTTCGCCCCGGATAATTTCAAATTCCAATTCACTCTCAAAATCCTTCCGAACAATTCCCACAATAACTTTTGAATTTTTCTTTCCTTTTAACAGACTTAATACAGTTGCATTTTTTACGCCAACACCTGCAATTATGGAGTCGTTTACCCGAACAATTCGGTCGCCTGGCATAACTCCAACTTTGCTGGACGGGCCACCCGAAATAACATCGATCACACGCACTGTATCTTCCATCACTGAAAACTGAACGCCAATTCCCGAAAAATTACCCGTCATCTCTTCTTGAACTTCAACCATATTCTGCGCAGGAATATATGTGGAGTGAGGGTCTAAATTCTTTAATATTTCGGGGATAATTTGTTCAACAATACTTTTTGTATTTACGCTATCTACATATCCTTGCTCTATTAAATTCAAAACAGTTGATAGTTTGTTTGATGCGCCGAGGTGCATTCCCCCAAAAGTTGGTTGGCTGTTTCGATTTAATAAATTCCCGATTAGAATCCCTGTTGCAACAGAAATAGCAATTAATAAGGGAATTATAATGATCGTTTTTTTATTCATGTGTTTCAATTATTATTCTTTTTCAACTAAATATAAAAAGTTCTGCAGGTTTAAATATCAACCTGCTTTATTTCAATGTTAGCTCTTTTCAGCAAATTAATTCCATCTTCCAATCTATAACTTTCGGTAAATACAACACGTTTAATTCCTGCCTGAATAATCAATTTCGAACATTCCAAACAGGGCGACGAAGTTACATAAAGTGTAGCGCCGTCGCTGCTGTTTCCCGACTTGGCAACCTTGGTTATTGCATTTGCTTCGGCATGTAAAACGTAAGATTTAGTATTGCCACTTTCGTCCTCACAAACATTCTCAAACCCTGACGGTGTACCATTGTAACCATCAGAAATTATCATTTGGTCTTTTACCAAAAGTGCACCAACTTGTCTCCTCTTACAATATGAATTTTGCGACCATGTATCTGCCATTTGCAAATAACGCTGGTCGAGTAGTTGTTGTTTATCTTTGTATTCCATGGTTTAAAGTCTAAAAAATGGGTACTGTTTATTCAAAATGATTACAAATGTAATACTGATTTTATATAAATTGTTCAATTTAAATGAATCGAACTGAATTGAGTTTTTTTTTAACAAACAATAACAGAAACAAAAAACGCTGCACAAAATGCAGCGTTTCAATATTTTTGGATTAGATAATCTATTCTTTTATAAGTAACCAAACATCGGCGTATTTTGGAAATGCCTGCCTTAACTTAGTTACCCGGGTACGCGCTTCGTTTTCGTTTTTGAACGAATCTACACAAACTCTGTAATAGCCCGTTTCGCTGTGCAAAATTATTGGAGTAAAACCTTCGTCTAATAATGTTCCACGATAATTTTTCGCATTGTCTAATTGCCCGAACGAACCAATAATTACAAAAAAGGTATTGCTCTCGTTTCCAGTTCTATCTTCTTGCTGGGTAAATGTTATTTGCTCTTTACGAATGGCAATTGGCTTTTCTTCGGCTACTTTTTCCACTGCTTGTGTTTCAGTTCCACTAACCGGAACAGAAAAAACTTTTGGTTGAACTGTTGGATCGGTTGTATATTCTGACTGAGCAGCTTGTTTTGTTGTTTTACATGCTGTAAACACAAAAACTGTGAGAATAAATAAAAATATTACTCGTTTCATTTTTTTAATTTTTAAAATTATGAAGCTAAAGTACACAAATCAGTAGAACAGAACTGATTAAAGCAACGCAAGTTTTGCACATGATATTGTTCGCAACTCTTTATTTGATGTTCATTTTTATGAAATTTTAAACTTCAAATTAATTACACTAACATAATTATAAGTTGTATTTAACCTTCACTTAAAAAGCTATTTAAGGTTTAATAATACTTTTTACAAAATCGATAAATTCATTAGTATTCAAATGAGAATTCAACATCATAAAATGGGGATTCAACATAATTGGTTTGTTATAACGCATGGGTTCGAAATTATCTTGTTGCAATACGATACCATCAAACTCTTCAATCATTAATTGTCCGGGAGCAGTATCCCATTCAGAACAAGGTCCGGACTTTAAATACATGTCTGCATTGCCCAAAACAATATCAATTTGTTTCAATGTACTTCCCCGATAAACAATTTCCACCGAATACGTTTTTTCAATCTCTTTAATTTGTTTGGCTTCCAATGGTTTGAAAAACGAACGGCTTGCAACTATTCGAATTGTGTCAGACGTATTCATTGATTTTTTTATTTTTTGAACTTCCCCATTTTTATTAAACTCAAATATTCCGCCTCCTTTTTTACAATACCAACCACGCTTTTCAAGTGGTTGGTAAACCCATCCTTCCACAGGTTTTGAGTTTTCAATTAGTGCAAGATTTATACAAAATTCTCCATTTCTATTTATAAACTCTTTGGTTCCGTCGAGGGGGTCAACCAAAAAATAGCGAGGCCAGGTTTTGCGTTCGGCGTAATTGGGAATTCGATTTTCTTCGTCGATAACAGGAATATTGGGGAACAATTTTTTTAGCCCCCGATTTATAATTTTGCTTGAACTCTTGTCTGCCAGGGTTACCGGAGAATTATCCGATTTTAGCTCAACGTTAAAATCCTTACTTTTATAAATTTCTACAATCTCCTTTCCGGCTTCAGCTAATATTTTTAATATTTCGGTAATGGGTTCAATCATTCAAGAGTGTCTTTCGCGTAAAGATAAGCTCAATCGTTTCAATTAAAACAGATAATTACTTTTTTAAAAATCATTTATAAATTTTATTTCCAACGAAAAGATTCAAAAAGAAAAGTTCCAGTGCGAAATATTTCAAGTAAATTTACAAAAGATGAAGTAAACAGGATAATTATTAACGCGTTTAAAGTGTTACGCTTAAAAACAAATAATTTTTAAACAGATGAAGCATTGGTCTTTAAAAAATAAAAACAGAGAAGCGGCTTTTGCAGGGCAATTTTATCCAAAAGATAAAAAAGAACTAACGAATCAATTGCTTCAATTGTTTGAAAAGGCTGCACCTAATTCATCTGAGAACCGTTCTTTACAAGCCATTATTTCTCCGCACGCCGGCTATATTTTTAGCGGCGAAGTTGCTGCTTCGGCCTTCAACCAAATTCCTGAAAATGCCCATTACAAACGTGTATTTGTTTTGGCGTCAAGCCACCAATATTCTTTTTCGGGCGCTTCAGTTTATTGCGATGGAAATTATGAAACTCCTCTGGGAGAAATAAAAGTTGACATTAATTTGGCCAACAAGCTAATTAAAAAGACCACTATTTTTTCTAACAAACCGGAAACACACCAAAATGAACACAGTCTTGAAGTTCAACTTCCTTTTCTGCAACATAAACTGGGTAACAATTTTCAACTTATTCCAATTATTCTAGGCACAAATAGCACCGGCGATTGCCAGAAAATTGCAGCTGCCCTTAAACCCTGGTTCACTTCGGGAAACCTGTTTGTTATAAGCACCGATTTTTCGCATTACCCCGATTACAATAATGCTATTAATGTAGATAATAAAACTGCTGAGGCCATTTGCAGCAACCAGCCAGAACGACTTCAAACTGTTTTAAAGGAAAACAAAAAGCTGGGAATTGAAAATTTATCAACTTCACTTTGCGGGTGGACATCTGTGCTTACTTTACTCCATTTAACCGAAAATAGTGATTTCAAATTTAAAGAGATAGGTTACCAGAATTCAGGCGATTCTAAAATTTATGGCGACAAAAAACGGGTGGTAGGTTACTGGGCAATTGCTGTTTACAATGAGATTAAATCATTTGTAATTTCGGAAAAAGAAAGAAAAGAAATTCTGGAAAAAGCACAACATTCAATAGAAACTTATTTGAAAACCGGTAAACGTGGAAAATTAATCCAGCCAAATTCTTCAAGCGGAATATTAAATAAAATTACCGGAGCTTTTGTAAGCATCTACATAAAAAATGAATTGCGAGGTTGTATTGGTGGATTTGCACAAGAAAAAATATTAAACGAGTTGGTACAGAAAATGGCGGTTTCGGCGGCCCTCGACGGACGGTTTGAAAAAGTAATGTTAAAAGAATTAAAAGATATAGAATTGGAAATTTCTGTTCTTTCTCCACTAACAAAGATAAATTCTGTTGATGAAATTGAGTTGGGGAAACACGGTATTTTTATACAGGAAGGAATTAATTCAGGAACCTTTTTGCCGCAAGTGGCTGATAAAACCGGGTGGAATATTAATCAATTTTTAGGGCACTGTGCACGCGACAAAGCAGGAATTGGCTGGAATGGTTGGAAAACGGCGGATATTTATATTTATGAAGCTGTGGTTTTTCGAGGGATATAAATGATTCTATTGAAACACTTCCCGCAAAACTCTCATCGACTTTATTTCACCCAGATTATCGAAATGCAATTGATAATAATCGAGCAATACAATTAATAAACTATCGCGGATTGTTCTGGAGACTTTAAATTTTCCCAACTGGTGTATTTTTAAAGCCGAAAGTGCAATTAAATATTCGGTAAGCTCTTTATTTGCAAATAGGGGATGCGAGGGTTCAAATGGAACAACCGAACCTTTTTTTAAATCGAACCAACCTTCGAAACCAGTTTTTGCGGTGTTTGGTAAAAAGCCTAAATACTCGGTTAATCTGAATAGAAAAAAAAGATGAAAATTTGATGATCCTTCTTCCAACAAATCGAAATAAAGCAGTGCATTTTTCATAAAATCATACATTTCAGGGAAACTCTCTTGTTCATTGATGGTTTTATACAAAACCTCCGCTAAAAAAATTACCTGCGTCGATTTTGAAATGTCAAATGCAATGTTCTGATATGGCTGATTACTTTTCAACTCTTTTACGCGATGCAATTCGCGCGACTGTTTTTGGTAAGCAACCAAATCGACTAAGAAAAGAGGTTGCAACAAGCTTGCTTTGTTTTTAGATTTCTTGCTTCGTGCAGCATTAACAAGGTAACTTTGCCTGCCAAAATCGCGGGTATAAATGTTTGTAATTACGCTGCTTTCGCCATATTTTATGAAATGTAAAACTATCCCTTCGGTGGTTGCAAGCATGTCTAAGTTTATAATTTGAAGTTTACAAAACTTTACCAAATTACAAAAATCACTAATTAATAAAAAGCAACTTTGTAATGTGTGTCTCTTCACCAGATTCGTCGTTACAAAAAACCAAATAAACACCCGTTTTTACACGGTTGCCATTTAAATTTGTACCATCCCAAATTGCCTGCCCTCCAAAAGAGGTTGTTTTATAAACCAGATTTCCACTAATGTCGGTTATTTTAATATCTGTATTTTCTATTAAACCAGTAACCGTAATTGGACCGTCGTAAGTTTCGCGAACCGGGTTAGGATATACATAAACATCGCTATACGAATCTTTTCCTTCAATTGCATCGCTCATGTACGAAATTAAACCTTGATTAGTGCCAAAAAACACCTCTCCATTTTTTTCATTTATAGCAATCGATGTTATTTCATTCGATAGCAACGGACTATTTTCTTCGTTAAAATGAAGTACTTCATTTTCGCCATTTTCAGAAATTAGATAAACACCCGAGTTTTTAGTTCCCAGCCATTTGCGATTTGCTCCGTCAACAGCAATTGCAGTTACCGTTTCGGTTTCTAAAAGCGGATGGTAAATGCCATCGTTTAATTCTAAACTTGGCTGAGTGGCATATAAAGTATTTGCATCCCAAATTCTTGCCGGGTTATTATAAACCGCAACTCCTTTTGACGTTCCTATCCAAATCGCACCTTCGTTATCTTCAGCAATTGAATAAACGTCGTTCATACGGTTATAGATTTCGTTTTGCCCATTATTAAAATAGGAAGTAACTAATAATTGTTTTTTTCGATCACCTGTTTTATCAACAACGTAAACATCGTGCCCTCTTGGAACAAGTATCCATTTATCATCACCTTCATTTACAATCAGTTTACCCGTATTCCAAAGATTTGCAATTTCCGGCAAAACAAAAGATTCCCATTCGCCGGAAGGTGTTAATTTATGTAAATTATGAGCAACTTCTGCATTGGTTATCCATAAATTACCTTCCGAATCGAAACCAAGACCACCAATTCTTGTATAAGGTTCATCTGGTTCCTGCGGAAGAGCAGTTTCTAACGGACTGTTATTATTGGTGTAACGTTGAACAAATTCATTGTTTTTATATTCCAAAAGACCTCCACCCCAGCTGGCCACAAAAAAATGACTTACGTCAAACGGATCTACAGCAATACAGATAATGTTAAAAAAACCATTCAATTCCGGATTATCTTTTTTAGTAAAATAGTGCCATTGATTGCCACTGTAATACTGGAAACGTGGCGCTTCCCATCCTGTTGTTCCTCCGGGAGAAATCCAAAGATCGGAGTTGTATTGATTTAGAGAAAATACATTGTTATCCAAGGGCCCGCTCGGAAATACTTTTCCGAAGTTATTCCCATTTACATGAACAAGTACATTTTCGTAATCAGCAATCCAAACAGAACCATCTGCCGAAACTCCACCGCTCCTTGGTTTTATAGAAGAAACCAGCTCGTCACCAAACTGATAGGTATTTATTTTACCCACAATGTTGTTATTCTCATCAATCACAAAAACGGCATCTCTGCTCGCTATTGTCATGTAATTTTCATTTGTCTGTATATCAAATGCATATTTAATTTGGGATAAGTATGGTTCCCAAACATTTGCATTTAAAATGTACATTTCATCGCTATACCATTCTTCGGGTGTGTAATTAGCAATTAATTTCGCGTCGTGAACTTCAAGAAAACTAAATTTGTCGTTCATGTGAGGTATATTTTCGACCAAACTCCAGTTATTATAATTCAGCAAATTCCCTCCATCTTTTTCAGCCATACGCAAACCATTATCGGTTGCAGCATAAATATGTTGGTTGTAAATAGCAATATCATTCACCGCTAAAGCATTCCCTCCTTCACCAATCAAATAAGTGTCTTTAATCTCTTTCTTAACGAGATTTAGAACAACAATACCAAACCCCGTTGAAAAGAATGCTTCACTTCCTGAAAACGAAATATTATTAATCGATTTATCTCCTGTTAACTGATTCCGTTTAATATCTGAAAGATTAATTACGTTTCCATTATCGTAAATTAAATCAATATTGCTATTTTTATATGCCACAATCAATACATCGTTTTCTTCACTGAAAGCTATGGTTTCAATTCCAATATCTGACAGTGCCACCTGCCCTGAAATTGTATTAATACTATTGTCGTCAATATCGAGATAAAAGAGTCCCCCCTCGGTAACACAGTATATCTTCTCGGGAGAAATAATAACTTTTGAAGCATTGGTATAAGATAGATAATCTTTCCACGATCCCACTTTACCCTTCGCATTGGAACAATAAAAGGCAAGCGTAAAAATTATAATAAGTAACTGTTTTTGCATAAGATTTTCCTAATCACTGTATTAATAAATTAAAGTAACGAAAAAGTAATAATTTTGTTTTGAATGATGAAATATTGTTAAATTATTTTTGAATAAAAGGGTAAAAATCTACAGTTATATTATTGACTATAAAATCCGACTTTTTAAGATTCCACAGAAATACCTCAATAACATCATCTTCTTCCAATTCGTAAAAATTTCTATAATATGTAATTTCATTCCATTGATTTAAGTTTTCAATTTGTTTTTCAATTTTTGAAGCATGCCATTTATTAGAAGTTTCATTCTTGGGAATATTGCTTACAATAAGAGCATTGAAATACGATTTAGTGAAAATTTTAGCTGTTACGACCAGTGTTCCTTCTTTTAAATGTCCCTTTTTATTTTCAATACTGGCAATGGGAAAATATTCATTACCAGAACTTATCCTAAAACCCATTTTGTCTGATAAATTATTCTCTGTATCTTTCCCTTGTAATTTCCTGTCAAAATCTTGCGTTATGTGGAACAATGTGTTTTTCCCAGACCACCGTTCATTATAAATTTGAGATACAGTATAATTATTGTCGGTATACGTAAGGCGTTTTATCAAAAATAATACAGTAACCAAAATTATTATCATTGAAATGTAGACAAATGCTTTAACTGAGTAATTACTTTTTATAAATGTGTAACCCAACAATAATAATGTGGTTATAAAAAAAAGGATATTGGAAAGAAAATATAGAATAATTATTTTATTGTTTTTATATTCATAGATAATGGTATGATTTCCTTTGGTTAGAAAAATGGTTCTGTAATTGAAATTAGATGTATAAATGGGTGTAGAATAATTATCTATGTATGCTTTCCATCCCTTAAAATTAGTTTGAAGCATTGTAAAAAACTGATCGTTTTTTGTATTGGTTTCTATTACTACTTTATTTGGGGAGAATAATAATATTTTTACTTCATCAGTGCTATCAGTTGCAACTATTTTATCTGATAAGAGCATAAAATCCTCATCAGAAAAGAATAGGTATTTTGAGCTTTTTTGTTGATAAACTCTACTGTCGGCAAATTGTTTTAATGAAAATATTGTATCAGAGAAATAGTATAGATGGTTATTTAGTACTGCATCTTTAAGATTCGGGTAATCATCATCAAGCTTGTTAAAAGTATTTAACTCAAAAGAAGAAAAAGCACCAAAAGTTATCTGCTTTGAAAAAATATAAGTATTTCTCCAAAAAGGAGAAAATGATGCATGCTTCTCATCATTAAAAATAATCTTACTGTTTACAGGAATGGGAAATTTATCGGGGTACAACGATAAATCTTTTTTCATTCGGTATGGTTTATTAGCACTATCGCCAATTGTTGATGCCAAATTGAGTTGTGTTGCAGCAAATATTTCAATAATAAATACAATAATTATCAGATGAAATGGATGTTTAAATCTTTTATACGAAATAAGTATCAGCAAAAAAAATGCAACAATAAAAAACTGAAAAACTGCTTGTACCAGCACATGTTGATAAAACGACATATTTTTCAATATTTCGTAAAAATCATACTTACTCGCTAATAATAATCTGAAATCATCTATTGTTACTTTACTGATTGAATATAAAATGAGAGAAAATAAAATAATTAAAAACACAATTCCCAACGCCACTATCTTTTTTTTCTCCTTGTAAATGTTTTTTTGAAAGTAAGCAAAATAGTCAGCCGCTAACAAAATAAACGAAAGCAGCCCAAATACTCTAATATATGCCGCATATTTAAAGAGGTTCATAAAAGGAACATTGTTGAACATAAATTCCCTAACAGGTAAAAAACTAAAAGATGATGCCATGATTATCAACCCGAAACCAAAAATCAGGTATTCAGGCTTCGAACGTTTTTGAAAGAGTGCTGCAATAAAAAATATTAATGGAATAAGTCCAAAATAATGGTTTCTCATCGAAACATCAACACCACCAAAAAACTCACTGTAATTTAGTGTTGAAAAAGGCAATACGAAAGAAATTATTGACTTAAGAGTTTGTCCATTAGCCAATGTTTGTCTCAAACTTATTCCACCTGTGAGTCGATCTACAGAAGATAGTATCTCAAAAGTAGAAACAATCAGTGGTAATAAAAAGACAATAACCAAAAGAAGTAGATAAACATTTACTTTAATTATTTCTATTATGCCTTTAAAATTCTTTCTCGATATTTCCTTTACTACGAAGTAAGAAAATATTAACACAATTAGATAAAACAAAGTAAAAGACAATGCCTGATATGCTCCTGATACCATCAGAAACATAAACACAGCTGTTTTTAATACATTTATGAAATTTCTTTTTTGATTGAGTTTAAAATAATATACAACCACATATGGAATCCAGGCTGCACCTACTAATAAAAAGAAATGCTGACCATGCCCTATAATATATCCACTGAGAGAATATGCAATCCCGGCTATTAAAGAAGCCTTTCTGCTATTATTAAAATGATAAGATAATTTATACATACCAATTGCGGCAATGAATGTGTAAATCACAAATAGAAATTGTATTGCATAAACTCCATATCCGGTAAAAATACTTGTAAATAGCAATTCAGGATAAAAAATTGGTGCTTGTAAATCAGTAAAAAAAGGAGTGCCAGTTTGTTGATACGGATTCCAAAAAGGGAAATATCCAGATTGAATACATTCCGAAAAATAAAATCGGAAGGGAAATACAACATCAATAAAATCCCACTTTAATGCAAAAGTGAGAAAAGATATTTGCCAATAACCCAATATTACTATCAGAAGTAGAATAGAATAAGGATAAAATCTTTTAATGGAATTGAGCATAGTATTAAACATCACTAAAGTATAAATTATAACGACTGAAGATATTTTACCAGTTTTTCCACCGCCCTTCCACGGTGACTAATTATATTTTTATCGGCTAAATTCATTTCAGCAAAACTGGTTTCAAAATCATCTGGTTGAAAAATTGGATCGTAACCAAACCCGAAATCTCCTTTTTTTTCAGTTAAAATTTTACCTTCGACAATGCCCTCGAACTGATTTTCTACACCGTTAATAATTAACGATATTACTGTCCTAAAACGTGCTTTCCTATTTTTTATTTCAGCCAGTCTGTCCAAAACTTTATCCATGTTTGCTTCAGCACTTTTTCCCTCTCCGGCATATCTAGCCGAATAAACACCGGGCTCTCCATTTAATACCTCAATTTCTAAGCCGGTGTCGTCAGCAAAGCACGAATAGCCATATTTTTCGAAAACGAATGTTGACTTTTGCCTGGCATTCCCTTCCAATGTAGGCTGTTCCTCGGGAATGTCTTCAGTGCAACCAATATCCATTAAATTCAATAAATTTATTTTGTCGCCAAGAATTGCCTGCAATTCCTCTAATTTATGTCTGTTATTTGTGGCAAAAACAAGTTCCATTATTTTGTATTTTGAGGTAAAAATAGTGAAAAGGGCTAGGATAAAAAGGGTTTGTTAAAAATGTATTTGAAGTTATTAAAATTTGAAGAGGTTTTTTGATGCGAATATATTGGTTTTAGCAGCGAAGCTAGGTTTTTAATGAAAAAAAAATTGCTGTACTTAAATTCCAACTCAATATTTTTAAGAAATAAATAATGAAATCCATTGGCGCACTTGATTATATTTTTCCTGAGTACATTAGTATATAAAGTGGACAGCATGCGCTTATTAACAAAGATTATCGTGCAGGCTGTGCCTTTAAAACAAATTTATTAATTGGTAAATTATTTTTCTGTTATTGAAATCCAATTTTGTTGAAATCTCTGTCTCTTTGAAAATCATTCCAAATAAGGCATTGGGTAATCAATATTTCGAATTAACAGCATAAAAAAAACGAAGAAAATGAGTAAGCACCATAACTGCCTTACACAAAACAGGCAAAACACCAAAATACTCATAATCAATACAATGTTCGATTTCATCTCTGGTAAACGTAAATCTTTAAAATTACTTTTTTGTATCCATCCAATCTTATAAAATTTCATCTTTAAATTTTAATATAAATTTAAAGAATGATTGGTTATCTTTTTTTTGCTTTTGCACAGGGAATAGTTATTGACACCACCAGACAGATTGAAAAACCTGATTGTTAAAAAGTAATTTCTAAATAACTTTAAGTACCCGTGTTTAATTGTTAATACTTTTTATTTTTGCACCTGTGTGAAAATATAAAGGAAAGAGTATATCTTATAAATCACCTTCCTTTTTTTGTGAATTTTGTAATTGTAAATGTGAATGTTTTGAGTATGCTCAAGAGAGTATTTCTTATTTTCGTAAGCATGGTATTCACCTTGCTTGCAAAGGGTCAGTATATTTCAACAGATAATTATACCGGTACATTTGTCGATCCTAATAGTTGGGTTGGTAATATACCAAGTGCCGCTGGAGTAAATGCAAACACCGATATTTTTGGTTATATAATCAGTAATACAACCCTCAGTTTTAACAATAATGTTATTCTAACCATTCATGATACACTTATTATTCACGGAGACTTAAATCTAGGAGTAAATGCTGAACTTAATCTTGGAACTGCGGCAGTGTGTATTGTTTACGGGAATGTGGTTATGAAAAATAAAGCTGACTTAGCATTAGGAAGCCATTTTATTGTAACGGGCGATTTTACCGCAAAAGGGAACAATCAAACTCTAACAATTGAACCAGGAGCTGCAATTTATATTTTAGGGACCGTGACTTCCTCTAATTTGCCTGGGCTTCAATGCGACAATACATCTACTTATGTCCCTCCGGGGGATATAGATTGCGTTTTCGGCGATATTATTTCAATGGAGGACAACGAAAATACAGAAGATGGTATCTATGATTTTTTTGTTTCTGAAGATGAATTAAAAGGAGTTGATCCGGTTTATACAGAGTTGTGTGGGATTAGCGAAATTGAAA
>CAYZBC010000129.1:0-13494 GCA_964476535.1 uncultured Maribellus sp. | reverse complement strand
TGATTCGGGGGATGATTAAAATGATTAATCCCAAACCCAGAATGTTTTCTCCTGCATTGAAGATGGTAATTAGCATTCCATCTGGTAGTACCGAAGTCGAAATTCGTGCGGTACGCGACTCATCGGAACATGCAGGTGGAAGAGATGTTTATATGATTTATGAACCCATGGCTGCTGCCATTGGAATAGGGCTCGATGTGGAAGCACCCGAAGGAAACATGATAGTTGACATCGGTGGAGGTACGACCGAAATTGCAGTAATATCGTTGGGCGGCCTTGTTACCAATAAATCCATCCGCATTGCAGGCGACGATTTAACCGCCGACATTATGGAATATATGAGACACCAACACAACATAAAAATTGGCGAACGCACAGCCGAAGAGATTAAAATTCATGTTGGTTCTGCTTTGTCTCAGCTAAAAGATCCTCCAGCGGATTTCGTTGTTCAGGGGCCAAACCAAATGACCGCATTACCAATAGAAATTCCGGTTTCGTATCAGGAAATAGCACACTGTTTAGAGAAATCTATTTCAAAAATTGAAACAGCGGTGTTAAGTGCTTTGGAGCAAACTCCACCCGAATTGTATGCCGATATTGTAGTGAAAGGAATTTGGCTTGCTGGTGGTGGTGCAATGCTAAAAGGGCTCGACAAAAGATTAACAGACAAGATTGGTATTGCGTTTCATATTGCCGAGGATCCATTGCGGGCTGTAGTTCGTGGCGCCGGAATTGCTTTAAAAAACGTAGATAATTTCACATTCCTGATTCGATAAAAATCAGGTTTTTTTTAATAATGAGAAGTCTCCTCAAGTATTTAATAAGAAATTACGCTTTCCTCCTTTTCCTTTTACTAGAGGTTATTTCATTGGTATTTGTTTTTAATTATAACAAATACCAAAAAGTGCAATACCTGAATTCGTCTAACCGAATCACAGCATCGGTTTATAATTCTTTTAGTTCAGTTATCCAATATTTTGGTTTGGCAAAAGTTAATCGTGTTTTAGCAGAAGAAAATGCAAAGCTTAAATCGAATTTACAGACTATATCACCTGAGGGGATTACTACAGATTCTACTTATCGGTATATTTCTGCCCGCATTATTAATAATACAGTAAATAAAACCCAAAACTATATTACAATAAACAAAGGTCGAAAAAATGGAGTTCAACCCGATATGGGGATTATTTCGCCCGAAGGAATAGTTGGTGTAATAACCAGCGTTTCCGAATCGTATGCATTCGGCTTTTCGGTTTTAAATAGTAGGTGGGGACTTTCGGCAAAGCTCAAAAAGAATGGTTTCTATGGACCAATAGAGTGGAATGGAGATGATTACCAATTTGTAAATTTAATAGAGATTCCATTTCATGTTGAAATGGCTGTAGGAGATACAATTGTAACTAGTGGACATTCTGCAATTTTCCCTGAAGGAATAATGGTAGGTACTATTGAGTCCTTTTCGCAACCTGAAGGTGAAAGTTTTTATAGCATAAATGTTAAACTCGCGACCGATTTTAAATCGATACATTTTGTGGAGGTGATTGATAATTTGAATAAAGGGGAAATAAAAGAATTGGAGGATTTATCAAAAAGTGGGACGTCAAATAATTAAATACGCATTAATGTTTATTGGCCTGATTTTAATTCAGGTTTTAATACTTAACCAAGTTGAATTTAGTGGTTTTGTAAATCCTTATATTTATGTATTATTTGTTCTTTTACTTCCATTAAGTTCTCCCAAATACATAGTGCTTTTGCTTGCATTTTTGTTGGGTATTACGGTTGATGTTTTTTCGAATAGTTTAGGAATACATTCATTTGCAACCGTTTTTGTGGCCTACTTGCGCCCTGTTGTAGTTCGATTAATCTCAAACAGAGAAGAAGACAGGAATGATTACCCGGGATTAATGCAAAATAATTGGCGCTGGTTCTTATATTATGTTTCAATTATGGTCGTAATTCACCATGGAGTTCTGTTTTATCTAGAGGTATTTACTTTTTCTAATTTTCTTGAAACTTTTTATCGTGTTATTCTAAGCTCAATTTTTTCGATATTTGTAATCATTTTGAGTCAGTTTATTATTTTCAGAGACTAAATTTTTCATTGTGAATGTTTTTTCGAAACGTAAATTTTTAGTAATTGCTGTATTTGCTATAGTTGGGTTGATTTTTACAATCAGTTTATTCCGGCTTCAGGTGCTCGATTCAGCCTATAAACAATATGCGAAAAATAATGTATTACGCGAGGAGGTACAATACCCGGCAAGAGGATTGGTTTACGACAGGAATGGGAAATTGCTGGTTTATAACAAAACAGCCTACGATTTAAAAATTACACCACGAGAAGTTGTACAATTCGACACTTTATTGTTTTGCAGTTTATTGGAAATATCGAAAGAGGATTTGAAGACTGGAATTCAGAATGCAAAAAAATACTCGTGGTACAAACCTTCCATTTTAATTAAACAAATTTCGCCTGAAAATTTTGCGGTAATGCAAGAGCAATTGTATAAATTTGAAGGATTTCATTTCCAATCAAGAACATTACGCGAATATTCAACTACTGCAGCAGCTCATGCTTTGGGTTATGTTGGAGAAGTTGGAACAACCGACCTTGAAAAAGATAAGTATTACATCTCCGGCGATTATATTGGTAAAAGTGGAATAGAAAAAACTTATGAAAATCAATTAAGAGGGTTAAAAGGAATAAAAAAAAAATTGGTTGATGTACACAATCGTGAACAAGGAAGATACCTCGGTGGCAGCGAAGATATTCCTGCACAAATTGGTAAAAACCTAATTTCTACTCTCGACTTAGATTTGCAATTATATGCGGAAAGATTGTTCCATAATAAAAAAGGGAGTATTGTAGCAATTGAGCCTTCAACCGGCGAAGTTTTAGCAATGGTTAGTGCTCCGACATACGACCCCGGTCTTTTAGTTGGAAGAGTGCGCGGAAGCAATTATTCCAAGTTAGTGTCTGATACGTTAAAGCCATTGTTCAATCGTTCGTTGCAAGCCAAATATCCGCCGGGATCCACTTTCAAACCAATAAATACCTTAATTGGTTTGCAAGAAGAAGTAATAAATTTAAATACCCGTTTTGTTTGCAATGGAAAGGCTTCGTCTCCAATTAGATGTACACATAATCATGTTACACCTGCCAATGTTGTGGATGCTATTCGGGAATCGTGTAACCCATTTTTGTGGAATACTTTTCGTTCGATTTTAAATAAATATAAAACATCGGCTGAGGGATTTAATGTTTGGCATACTTATGTGGAAAGTTTTGGAATAGGTCAAAATTTAAGTAGCGATTTTTCTAATAGTTTAAAAGGCGACTTGCCCACGGAATCGCTTTATAATCGAATTTACGGGGAGACGCATTGGAATGCGATGACAATTCGTTCGCTCGCAATTGGGCAGGGAGAATTGGGAGTAACTCCATTGCAAATGGCTAATTATGCTGCAATTCTTGCCAATCGGGGATATTATTATGAACCGCATATTATAAAAGAGATAGAGAATAGTACAATTTCTCAGAATTTTAAATTAAAAAAGAATGTCCCAATAGACAAAGTGCATTTTGAACCTATAATTACTGGAATGTCGCAAGCTGTAATGGGGAGTTTAGCAGCAACGGTAAAAATTCCTGAGATTGAAATGTGCGGAAAAACAGGAACTGTTGAAAATAATCAAGGTTCAGACCATTCCGTATTTGTTGCTTTTGCACCAAAAGAGAATCCGAAGATTGCCTTGTTTGTATATGTCGAGAATGGTGTTTGGGGTTCTCGTTACGCAGCACCCATGGCAAGTTTAATGATTGAGAAATATTTGACAGGCTCAATTACATCTAACCGAAAGTGGATAGAAAAAAGAATGTTAGAGGCCAATTTGTTAAACCCGAATCAACCAAAGTAGTATGGAAAAACGTAACAACTTGTGGGCGAATATCGATTGGCTGACCATTCTAATTTTTTTGTTGTTGGTTTTTTTGGGTTGGATAAATATTTATGCTGCCGTTTACAACGAAGCATTTCAAAGTATTTTTGACACCTCGCAAAGTTATGGAAAACAACTGATTTGGATCGGTGCGGCATTGGCGATTGGTTTTGTCATTTTGCTGATAGACACAAATTTTTATGTTTTCTTTTCCTATCTTTTGTACGGATTTTTTGTCATACTCTTAATATTAGTGCTAATTTTTGGCCGGGAAATTAATGGTGCCAAATCGTGGTTTACTGTTGGTGGATTTGGTTTTCAACCATCAGAATTTATGAAATTTGCAACAGGATTAGTGCTTGCCAGATACATGAGTACTTTCGGGTTTAAAATTCATAAATTAAAATCTCTGGCAATAATTTCAGCAATTATTTTAATTCCGTTGGTTTTTATTCTCCTTCAAAACGATACCGGTTCAGCGCTGGTTTATTTCTCTTTTGTTTTTGTTTTATATCGCGAAGGATTATCGGGAGTTGTTCTCTTTTTTGGGTTTTTAATAGCGGTACTTTTTGTTTTGTCTTTGGTTTTATCAAACCTAACGCTAAGTTTAATTTTACTTGGAGTAGTTTTATTTATTTATTTAATATTGAATACAAAACAGAATCCATTTATCCGCATACTCGGAATATATTTAATTAGCATAAGCTCGTTTCTTGCATTGAATTTTATATTGAATGAGAAATTCGAAGCATCGGATGTAATTGTTGTCGGTTCAATTTTAGGCTCGTTGATTGCTCTATTTTATAGCATTCGTAAGCGATTAAAAAATTACTCTATTATTTCCTTAATATTTCTTGGCTCCGTACTATTTACCCTTTCAGTTGATTATGCTTTCGACAATTTATTAGCAGCTCACCAAAGGGTAAGGATAAATGAACTTTTGGGGATTGAATCGAACCTACAAGGTGCAGGTTATCACGTAAATCAAAGTAAAATTGCCATAGGTTCGGGAGGTGTGTGGGGAAAGGGTTATTTAAATGGAACACAAACAAAATTCGATTTTGTGCCCGAGCAAAGTACAGATTTTATTTTCTGCACCGTCGGCGAAGAATGGGGATTTGCAGGCACTACAGTAGTTATTGGTCTTTTCCTTTTTCTACTGATACGACTTATATTTTTGGCCGAACGTCAACGATCCGGATTTTCGAGAATTTACGGGTATTCAGTGGCTGTAATTCTGTTCTTTCATTTTATGGTTAATATAGGTATGACCATTGGATTAATGCCAGTAATTGGTATTCCATTGCCCTTCTTCAGCTATGGAGGATCGTCTCTTTGGTCATTCACTATACTGCTTTTTATTTTTATTCGTCTAGATGCGAGTAGGCTTGAACAGTTTTGAGTAAGCGAAATGCTCGTTCCGGAGCTTTTTTTATCATTTTTTTATTCTTCCTCTTTATTTTGTATATTTGCATTACTTAAAAAAAATCCTTGAAAATTAGATAATTGGATTTTTGTCGGGACAGCAGACAAAATTAGACAGATATGGCATCTCAAAGCTAACTTGGCATAAAAGGTTATTCCTGTTGAGTGGGCATAAACGAAGGTTTGCATGGCAAAAAAATGCCGTATTGAAATAACCTTCACTAAATTATAGCGTAAATATTATTACAAAAAATTATGGCAGTGAAATACAAATCATACAGACTACACAATTTCAAGCAAATTCCTCAAATTAAATTACTAACAAAAGAACAGAAGTTTGAAATTGAGGTAGTAGGAACAGTGTTACCATTTAAAACTAATAATTATGTGGTTGACGAATTAATTGACTGGGATAATTTTGAAACCGATCCATTTTTCATTCTTACATTTCCTCAGAAAAAAATGCTTAATGAAACTGATTATAATAAAGTTGCCAGTTTATTAAGAGATAATGTTCCTCAAAAGGTGCTTCAATCCGAGGTGAAAAAAATTCGATTAAAATTAAATCCAAATCCAGCCGGGCAAGAAAGTAATGTACCTGTTTTTGAAGGAGAAAGGTTGAATGGAATTCAGCATAAATACAGAGAAATTATGTTGTTTTTCCCTACTCAGGGACAAACTTGTCATGCCTATTGTACATTTTGTTTCAGATGGCCGCAGTTTGCCTTGAACGAATTTAAGTTTGCCATGAAAGAGGCCGATACTCTGGTGAATTACTTAAAAGCTAATCCGCAGATAACTGATGTGTTATTTACAGGTGGAGATCCCGCAATAATGAAAACACGATTTTTCGAAGAATATTTTAATGCTTTATTAAATGCGAATATCCCCAACTTAAAAAATATCAGAATTGGAACAAAATCGTTGGCATATTGGCCGTACCGATTTACAACCGATGACGACGCCGATGATTTACTTCGTTTATTCAAGAAAGTAAAAAATAGAGGAATTAATATCGCATTGATGGCTCATATTAATCACCCTGGTGAATTAAAAACGGAGGCTGTGAAAGAGGCAATTGGAAGATTAATTACGGCTGGTGTTCAAATTCGTTCGCAATCACCTATTCTTCGCAATATTAATGATTGTGCAGATGTTTGGGCGGAAAACTGGAAAGAACAAGTAAAACTGGGAATTGTCCCGTATTATATGTTTGTTGCCCGCGATACTGGTGCACAAGATTATTTTGCTGTTTCTTTAAATAGGGCCTGGCAAATTTACAGGAATGCTTTCAACCAGGTAAGTGGCATTTGCCGAACAGTGAAAGGACCAAGTATGTCGTGCGATCCGGGTAAAATAAATGTGATTGGTGTTTCAGAAATTAAAGGAGAAAAGGTTTTTGTATTGAGTTTTTTGCAAGGGCGCGACCCAAATTGGGTTGGACAGCCTTTCTTCGCAAAATACAACCCCGATGCAATTTGGATTGACGACCTGGAGCCTGCTTTCGGAGAATCTAAATTTTTCTTTGAAAAACCATATTACGAAATGCATGCATAATTTTTGAGAATAGAGTCAAAGCTCGGTTTTAAAATCGAGCTTTTTTATTTCTATATCGTAATTGTTTTCAACAAAATCAATCATGTCTTTTATAAATCCCGCAAAATTATCATCGAAAAATTGCTGATTAGATTTCATTATTTCCATTGCTTTTACCGATTTCTCGGGGAGTGAAGTATACCGGCTCATCGTTCTTAACGATTTCTGAATACCATCTTTAGTTGCATAAGATTCTAACCTTCTGTTTTGAATTAAAAACGGAAGAAAACCTTGGACTCTTTTTGGTAGGTGGGAAAAATTAGAAAGTAAAACGGCATGCGTCCATTTGGTAAATTGCCGAAGGGATACATTTGAATAGTTGTTCCAGTTTTGGGCTAATAAATGGTCGTAAAAGAGATCGATAACAACACCTGAATATAACCCATACTCTAGCACTAATAATTTTTTAGCTTTCCTGAAATTTGTATGATTGTCGGTGAAATTATCGATTTGCCGATGCAAAAGAATTCCCTGCTTAATAGACAACGGATAATCTTCGTACTTTCTTCCCTTAACATAATCGCCAATAAAATTGCCAATCATTAGTTTTTCATTTTTACCAGATAAATACATATGAGCTAAAAAATTCATACACTTAGTTTAAAAACAGAACGATTGAAATTAAAAATTGTTTTTTTACTAAATAATGTATGTGCAAAAATATATATAATGTTATTTCAATTGGATTAAGCGAGAATTTTAATAAATATTGACATACAAGTACAGAATTAAAGTCTCATCACCTGTATTTACCTTAACCCGTCAAGAGTTTTTGCGGCTCAAACAGGGGCTAACGAAATACAAAATTAAAAACATAAGAAAAATACTTTCTATTCTAAATAATTTCAATAAAAGTAAATTTGAAAAGGTTTTAATATTGTTTATTTTTGACCACGCAAAATTTGACGATGGCAAAAAAGATAGTTGCATTTGGAGAAATTGTTTGGGATATTTTACCCAACGATAAAATATTGGGAGGTACTCCTTTAAATATGGTATTCAGATGTAACTCTTTTGGAGAGGAAGGTTTTCTTTTATCGAGACTTGGATATGATAATTCTGGTCGTGAAGCTTTGGACAGACTTAAAGAATTGGGGATTTCAGATAGAAATATTCAGATTGATGATGAGTTTCCAACAGGAACGGTAAAAATTACATTCGACGAGAATGGCGAATCGCGATACGAAGTTATGCTTGACGTTGCTTTCGACCACATTGAGTTTTCTGCTGAAGCCTTAAAATTGGTAAGAAATGCAGATTGTCTGTTTTATGGACTTTTACCTCAACGTTTTGGAATATCGAAAAATACTACTCGTGAATTGATTAAAGAATCTCCCGATTCCATTCATTTTTTTGACTTAAAATTATTTGAGCATTTTTTTGATAAAAACGTAGTAGAGAATTTGCTTTTTAGTTCAAACATTGTTCGAATAAAAGAAAAGGAAATTTCGTTTTTATTGAAAGAACTTGGACTAAATTCAAATAATTTGGAAGAATTTGGAAGGGAGCTAGCAAAGAAATACAAACTAGATTTAATTCTCGTAACAAGAGGGCCCAATGGCGTTTTTGCTTTTCATAAAAAACAAGGAATATTTGTTGATGGTGGGTATAAAATTGATAAAGTTGATAATATTGGTTCTGGAATGTCTTTTTCTGCAGCTTTTATTCACTATTATCTACACAATAAATCCATTCAGGAATCTTTAAGTTTTGGGAATGCCGCTGGTGCTTTAAATACAACCAAACTTGGAGGCGCCACTTTTTTTGATAAGGATGCAGTTTTAAGTTTTATGAAGGAACACTAAAAATGGAGTGTATTCATATTCTTTCATTTCAGATAAACAATACTTTAAAACATCAACCTTTCAGTAACTTAGATCGTTTTTTTCATGTTTAAATGGGAAAGAGGTTATTCTTAAAATTAATCATAACAAATTTTAATTAGATGGATACTTCTTTATCTGATGAGCCTGCTGGGAAGCAAGTTTAATAAATTAGTTCTGAAAAATTAAATTTTGAAAAGATGAAACGAGCGAGTATCCATCAACTGACAGATCACAGAGGTGAATCATTATAAGCAAGTTCCATCGAATACAATTGAGCATTTTAAACTATAATGAGATGAAAAAAACAGCAAAGCAAATCACCAAAGAATTACTGGATGGATTGTGGAATCAATATATTAAGCGGGTTTCTTATGCAAACAAATATGTAGAATTGGTTACCCAGAAAGGGGGATGCGTAGTTAACGACCACATTGCACTGAGAACTTTTAAAACCCACACAGGAGAACAGCCAGAAGGCATTCGGGCCATTAAACATATACTCAACTGTTTGGAATACACGCCAGCGTTAAAATATCCATTTCCGAAAAAAAGATTAAATGCAGTTCATTTTGAACATCCCGATGAGATGTTTCCAAAAATATTTGTAAGTGAATTGGAGGTAGATCTTTTACCCAATTGGGCACAAGAAATTATAAATAGAACGGTGAAGGATACGCCATATCTTTTGTCGAACCATAGCATTAAGCTTCTCCAGCAATTAAAAGAGAAAAGAGAATTACCAACAGAAGCGGCAGAACTTTTAGTTGCGGATTTGGTGCAGTATTTCCGTCGCCCATGGGTAATTCCGCAAAAGGAAGATGTTTTAAAATTAAATGATATTTCGCAATATGGTGCGTGGGTTTTAATTCATGGGAATTCTGTGAACCATTTTACTGCATTTGTAAATTATCAGAATGTAGCAGAGTGGCCCGATTTAGAGAGTACATGTGAAGGACTAGCATCGGCAGGTGTGCCAATGAAAGAAAAAATTGAAGGTGAAATAGGGAGTAAACTTCGACAGTCTTCAACCTTAGCAATTAAAGAGGAAGTTGAAGTAATCGGAGATGATGGTATTGAAAACATTATTTGGACTTATGCGTATTACGAGTTGGCACAGCGCGATATCGTTATAGAGGATGGTGTTGAAAAATTGTTCTCCGGATTTCTGGGTGAACAAGCAGTTCATCTTTTCGATATGACAAAAACCAGAGATAATTAATCCATTGTTTTAATTTGAATCTTTTTATAATGAGAGTTTGGCTCAAGGTATTCGATTTTAAGACTTTCGAAGCATTAAAAATGAAGCGTTTATTTTGTAAGCGATTGTATTTTAGGCCAATCATGTCGCAGGAAGCCAGCTTTCTAGTCAGCTTATAATTTTAAAATTTTTCAGGGACATAGGTCATCTCCTCCAGTGGGGGACGAACATAACCTTTGCTGTCTGTTCTTGGCGGAAGTTCGATAGATTCAGGTGTTAAATCTTCATACGGAATTTGTGATAATAAGTGGTGGATGCAATTCAGTCGGGCACGTTTTTTATTGTCAGCATCTACCATGTACCAGGGGCTAATTTTCGTGTCGGTGTACGCAAACATTTCATCTTTTGCTTTTGAGTATTCCACGTAGAATTCACGCGATTTCAAATCCATCGGACTTAGTTTCCACCGTTTTGTAGGGTCTTTTATCCGCGAATTAAAACGTTTTTCCTGTTCTTCTTCGCTCACCGAAAACCAATATTTTATTAGTACAATGCCGGAACGGATTAACATTCTTTCAAAATTCGGGCACGAGCGTAAAAATTCCCAATATTCATCGTTTGTGCAAAAACCCATTACTTTTTCTACCCCGGCGCGGTTGTACCAACTTCGGTCTAAAAGTACCATTTCGCCGGCTGCCGGCAAATAGGGCACATAACGTTGGAAATACCATTGTGTTTTTTCGCGTTCGGTTGGAGTTCCCAGCGCAACAACCCGGCAAATACGTGGATTTAACGATTGAAGTATTCGTTTGATGGTTCCACCTTTCCCGGCTGCGTCTCTGCCTTCAAAGATTACGACAACTTTGAGTCCTTTCAGTTTAATCCACTCTTGCAACTTAACCAACTCGATTTGAAGGTTATTTAATTCCTCATCGTAAACTTTATTCGGGATCTTTTTTTCAGGTTGTTGAGACTTTGGATTTTCCATAATTCAAAAAGTTTAATTTGAGATAAGAATTACACCTCTTAAAAGTAATAAAAAATAAACTAAGAAATGTGCTGCAAAATTTCAAACTAAAATATAGGCTCCAAACAATGTGTCTTCAAAAGCTTCTGTTAAAGTAAAAAAACCCGATTCTATTTTCCCATTAGGAATTTTTAAAGGGTGCTTGCCTTCCATTACTTTTTTGAATTGAAAAAATGTTTCTCCAGGCTTAAAAAATATTTTATAAACTCCTTTTTTATTCGGGTGAACAAACTTTTCAAGCTGAAGAGAGAGTAGTCCCATACTTTGGCGAACATTAATTTCGAGGCAGGGATTTATTTTTAGCTCGTTTTTTTCGTTTCTGTAAACAAGTGTATCTACTCCAAAAAAACCTTCGTAAAATTTCGCCAGGTTGGTTAATTCCAATATCTCGATTAATGAAGGAATAATTTCCTTTGGTATAAAACGGGCAAATTCTAAAATTTCTGGATCTAAATTGTCAGGCAGACCGTTTAAACTATTTCCATTGTATTGCCCTTTATAATCGGTAGTAAAATTGCTCAATCCAATAAAATTAATTTCCCCCTTTTTTATTTCAAACAAAAAGGCAAGGTCGAGTGCTTTGTTTAAATAAGGTTCTACAATTACATACCCCTGATCTTTAACTATTGCAAGTATTTTATCCCAAACTTTTGGGTGAACGGGTGTTTTGGTAATGGGTTGTAATCCACGCCCTGAACTGCTCCAGGGTGCTTTTATCATTAATTTACCCCATTTAACAAGTAGTTTTTCAATTTCCTGTTTTGTTGTACAAACTTCGGTTAATTGTTGTTTTGGAATAAAATGCTCACAAGAATATTCGTTTAAAAGAGTTTTTAAAACGCCCAAAGCAAATTTTTTGGAATACAAATTTTTATGATTAGGTAGCCAGTTAAATACAATAGAATTTTTAAAATCCACTGAACAGGATTTTTTTAAAGGCGAAAGTATTTTATGGGTTGCAGGGCTCCATCCCCAGGGAAGTAGTTTGTCCCTTTTTTTAGATATGAAACTTTGATTTATTGTAGCTTCTTTTTTCAAAATAAACCGGGGAATTTCAAATCTAAATTCCTTTAGTGAATTAATAAATGACGTGGAGGGAATTCTGTCAACAATAACATAATCTTCGGGTTTTGCTAAAAACAGAGGTAGAGTCGCTAAATCAGATTCCATTTTTTGCAATATACGATTGGGTTGCCATGCTGCATCTCCATTTGCAATGGCATATTCGCAAGTTGGGTTAAAGTAATATATGTTGGGAAGTGTGTTAACCATTAGCCTTCAAAAAAAGGTACGGCTTCAGCGTCTTTAGGAGCGGAAGTGTAAATTTTATCTTTTTCATTTAGACCCGCATTAATTACAATCTCTTCATCGTTTTCAATGCCGGTTTCTACCTCCTTTTTCCAAATTTTACCATTGTGTTTCAAATAAACAAAGGTCTCTCCATTATCCAAAAAAATACAATTTCGTGGTATTTTTATTATGTCATTTAATCTTTTCAATATAATTTTATTCTCGGTAGTCATTGAAGGTTTCATCTCTTCTCCATTTTCGCTCAAATCGATTAAAACATTAAAAACTTTCGTATCGAAACCGGCCAATTCTTGTCCAATATTAGCAATTTGTGAAATTGTACCACTGAATTTTTTATTAGGCAGTGCGTCAATTAGTATCTCGACACTATCACCTAATGCAATTTTGGTAATATCAATTTCTTCAATGTAAGTTTCCGAGACTAAAACCGACAAGTCGGGAAGTGTTGCAATTGTAGGGTTCCAAGGGCTAATTTGGTCGCCTACACGAATTTTTCTTCCACCCCTAACTTTGGCGTACATCACCATCCCGTCTTGAGGTGCGGTAATTTTAGCCGCAATAACTGCATTTTTTAACAACGAATCACGGCGTAAGCGATAATTGTATTTATTCTCTCTTCTTTTTACCCTGACCTTTAACTCCATTTTTTTTCGTTCATAGTTGCGCAGTTTTGCATCCATTTCACGAATGATTTTATTATACGCTACTTTCGCTTTTCGCTGGTATGCCAGAGATTCAAATTTTGCCTGCTCTAACTCTAATGTTTGATATTCAAGGTCGAATTTAAATTCTTTAATTTCTTCACGAAAATTATTCAGTTCGATGGTAGAGTCAATTTTTGCATCCTCAAAATCAGCCAAGTCTTCTTCTATTTCATTATTGTTTTCTTGAATTTGTTGAGTAATATTTGCTACATCAAGAGTAGCAACCCAATCTCCTTTTTTCACGATAGTACCTTCCTCTATTAAGTCTTTAATTTGTAGATCGTGAATACGCAGGTTTCTGTCCTTAAATTGATTATCGAGTTTAATACTAACCGTATTTTTTCCCTGTATTTCGCCTTTAACTGAAATTGCCAACTCAAAATTGCCTTTTTTTACGGTAAATATTTTTGAACTTGTAAGTTCATTTCTTCCAAAAAATAATATTGCTGCAATAATTATTACAAG
>CAYZBC010000128.1:9088-13537 GCA_964476535.1 uncultured Maribellus sp. | reverse complement strand
TTTTTTACTGGTCGTTTCCACCTTCAGTCGCAGCCGGATTTATCGGTTGAGTTGCTTCTGGGGCAGTAGTTGGAAAACTGGGAACCTGTGTTGGGTCAACTGCAGTTTCTATCTGATCCCGCACTCTCGATTGCTCAACACCTGCTTCAGACCGTGGAATAAAAGCAGAGCCAATAACGGCTAAAAATAGTAATGCACCTGCTAAACCCCAAGTCGCTTTTTCAAGAAAATCGGCAGTTTTACGAACTCCCATTACCTGTCCTGACGATTGAAAGTTACTTGCTAAACCTCCTCCTTTTGAATTTTGCACCAATACAATTAGTACTAAAAGGATACAAACTATAAATATTATAACGGTTATTAATGCGTACATTTTTTTACTTATTAAATGTTCTTATTTGTTCTATTTCTTCAATTCGGGTTGCAAAGTAAACACTTTTTTCCGGATATTTCAAACTTAATTTTTGATAAGCATCCAGTGCTTTTTCGTAGTTTTTTTGCTGAAAATAAATCGTCGCCAAAGTCTCTGTAATTATTTCGTCGTTTTCAACTACCGACTTCTCCAATATTTCGTTCCCATCCAAGGTTAAGCGATTAACATTGTCGATACTATTTCTTCTAATTGTACCAGAACCTGCCGACAAAAACTTATCGATTAACGAATCTCCGGGTTCATCTCCATCCTCTTCTTTTAGATTATAAACCGATGCTATTGGTTTATCAAATTCAATGTTTAAAGGCAATTTTTTTATTTCTGAATTCAAAAACCGATACAACAATTTTCGATTGGAAACGAAAATGGCCACTTTTTTTAAAACCGCATTGTATTCGGATGAATTAACCTGTTTCAGATTTTTAAGGTACAGCAACCAGCCCATCTGAAACGAAGGGTACTCTTCAACCAATTCTTTCAATTGCCCAACCGTTTCACTATTAAGCAAACTAGTATTAATTAGCAGTTTATTGAATAGTTCTGTTTGCATTTTTACCAATTGGCTATGGTTGCGTTAAAAATATCTTCGTGCAATTTTTCTACTATATCAGGAACCAAAGCGCCTTCAATATCGCTCAAAGTCGATGAGCTATTAAAATCTTCGAATGCTGAGAAACTTTGGTCAAAACTTTCGTCAGGCACTTTATTATTGGTATATTTCACTTTAATCGTTATTGTTAATCGGTTCATCGCCGCAAGGTCTTCTTTTTGAATCGACATGGGACGCACTTCGTATCCGGTAATCTGGCCCTCAAATTCAATATCTCCATTATCTGCCAATTCGTTCAAGGAAGTTTGCCGCTGCAATTTTTCCTTTAATTGCTCGGTAAAAATTTGACTTAATGTTGGATTGATTAATCGCGCCCGGTTAGGAAAATAATAAACCGTAAATGTTTTAATTTCGGGTGACAAATTAGCTCCGGTAAACGAATAATTTATTTTACACCCAAACATTAACGAACTTCCTAGCATTACAATTGCAACAATCCAAATTAAACGTCTTCGCAAAAATTTATCCTTTAATATCATATTCCTTAATCTTTCGGTAAAGTGTACGCTCCGAAATCCCCAACTCCTGAGCTGCATATTTGCGTTTGCCATTGTGTTTATCCAGTGCTTTTTTTATCATCTCAATCTCTTTATCTTCCAACGAAAGCGACTCTTCAACAAACTCTTCGGTATCCTGAATGTTATTTTTATGCACCGGATCGATGTGAATGTGTTTTTTACCCGACGATTCTTCCGGCACAAAACTACCATCTTCGTTGTTATACAAATTACGAATAACCTGAGCTTGGTCTCCCGAAATGGGAGCATCTTTATTTTCAATTATATCAAGAACCAATTTCTTTAAATCTGTCATATCCCTTTTCATGTCGAATAAAACTTTATAAAGAATCTCGCGCTCGTTGGAAAACGAACTTTCTGCCCCCCCCTTTAAAAATAAAGCAGGTAAGTTTTTAGAAGAGTTGGAGGGCAAATAATTCTCCAAAACAACCGCACCTATACTTTTTTCTTTTTCTATAATTGAAATCTGTTCTGTAATATTTTTTAACTGACGAACATTACCTGGCCAGCGATAATTAATTAACGAAATTTGTGCTTGCTCGTCTAACTGTACCGATGGCATTCTATATTTTTCAGCAAAATCGCGTGCAAACTTTCGGAACAATAGATGAATATCCTCCGGACGGTCGCGAAGCGGTAATATTTGTATTGGAACTGTATTTAAACGATAATACAAATCTTCCCTGAAACTACCATCTTCAACCGCCTGTGGAATATTTATATTGGTTGCTGCAATTACCCGAACATTAGTTTTGATCATTTTCGATGAACCCACTTTAATAAATTCACCCGTTTCCAACACCCGTAATAATTTTACTTGAGTAGATAGAGGAAGTTCGCCAATTTCATCTAAAAAAATAGTGCCGCCATCGGCTTCCTGAAAATATCCTTTTCTATCCGATAAAGCACCAGTGAATGATCCTTTTTCGTGACCAAAAAGTTCAGAATCTATTGTTCCTTCAGGAATAGCGCCACAGTTTACAGCAATGTATTTTCCATGTTTCCTGCTCGAAAACTGATGAATAATTTGTGGAAAAATCTCTTTCCCTGTTCCACTTTCACCCGAAATTAAAACCGATAGATCGGTAGGTGCAACTTGCACCGCAACTTCAAGCGAGCGATTTAAAGAAGAAGAGTTCCCTATAATCTCAAACCTCTGTTTTATTGCCTGTACATCCATAATTATTAGTTGTAGAACGCAAATTTACAATTTTTAGATTGTATTATTTCACTTCACAATCATATTAACCTTTTTTATTTTTACCAAAGAAATAATTACAACAAAACTATTTGCTACGACATCCGAGTTAAATTAGGAATTTTCTTACTCAGCCTTCTATCTTAAGTCTGAAAATCTAACAATCTATTTTATCTTTGACAAATGAACGAACCAATATTAAATATTAATCCAAAGACTAATTCTGTTTTGGTGAGTTACATTGAATACCGTTTAAGCAATAGTTTAAATAAGATATATACCGTTGGAAATTATTAATTACAATGAGATGAACTTCATAGGAATAATACCCGCCCGATACGAATCCTCCCGCTTTCCGGGAAAACCATTGGCTTTATTAGGTAATAAACCAATGATTCAATGGGTTTCTGAAAATGCCTCGAAAGCTTTGGAACATGTTTGGGTAGCTACCGACGACGACCGTATTTTTAATGCCGTTCAATCTTTTGGCGGGAATGCTGTAAAAACCCTTTCAACTCACCAAAGTGGTACCGACCGCTGTGCTGAAGCAGCACGAATACTTTCCGAAAAAATAAATTTTGATGTGGTAGTTAACATTCAAGGCGACGAACCTTTTATTCAAGCTGAACAAATTGAACTATTGAAAACATGTTTCGAAAAGGATACAGATATTGCGACATTAGTAAAAAAGATAGAAACAACCGAGGAATTGTTTAATCCAAACCGGCCCAAAGCAGTACTCGACAAACAACAAAATGCACTCTATTTTAGCCGTTCACCTATTCCGTTTGTTCGTGGAGAGGAAGAAAAAAACTGGCTTCTAAAAAATAATTTCTGGGCTCACATTGGAATGTATGCATACAAAACTGGGGTTCTTCAGAAAATAACAAAACTAAAACCAAGCACACTGGAATTAACCGAATCGCTGGAACAATTGCGCTGGCTCGAAAATGGTTTTCAGATAAATACGGCAGAAACCTCGCATCAAAGTATTGGAATAGACACACCCGAAGATTTGGTAATGGCTTTGCAACTGTTACAAAATAATTCTGTCTTTTAAAAAAAGGCATGTTATTTGCTTAGTACAGCAACAGAAAACGAATAAGTCATGAAACAAATTATACTTCTTACAATTTCCATTTTTATATTTTTCGTGAGTTTTTCTCAAAATAGTGTTAATAATTCATTCGGATGGAACAATTCCTTTTTTGATGAAAAACAAAGCGCTCCCGTATTAAAGATTTATCCAAATCCGTGCAAAACAAATATTGTAACAATTGATTTTAACACCAACCAAATATCCGAAATTCAATTAACAAACATTACCGGCAAACAGGTTTTTAGAAAGAAATTCGATTTTACTGAAAACAAAATACAACTTCAACTGGACAACATTCAAAATGGAATGTATTTATTAAAAGTAAAATCAACCGACAACAAAACGGTGGTTAAAAAATTTATTCTTTCTAAAGAATAAATACTTCAGTTTTTTTCATTTTGTTGTACCTCGTTTTTTCTTACTTCCACACCTTTTTTTATTATCAGCATTAAAATTATTTACACTTTTGCTATTAGCAATGGCTATTTTTAATACAATTGCTCAACAAAATATTGAAGATATTCCAATATAGATGCAAATTTTACAGCATCGAATCAGCAAGTTATCACCGGCAGCCACAACTGGAGCCAC
>CAYZBC010000128.1:0-8988 GCA_964476535.1 uncultured Maribellus sp. | reverse complement strand
AGCCACAACTGGAGCCACTCGGCCAACGACGAGAAACGACGAGACAATACGGTTGCAGCGGCCAAAACATCAATGGGAATTACTTTTCTTCATTGGGGATTACATGCATGGGCTCTTTATGCTGTTGTAGGTGTAGCACTTGCCTTTTTGACATTTAAAAACAAAGTAGTTGCGAATTATGAAACATGGTTGTTTCCTGCGGATGCTAACGATTGGTTTTATCCGCATACAGTTGAAGCTTTAACAGGTTATTTGCAGCCAATTGAATTAAGTTATTTACTCGATGATTATATTAATACTAAGCATTGCTGATATGTTTTTCTATATTTGAGAAACAAAATTTCAACAACCAAAATTTAGCCAGATGAATGAGCGAAGAACAAAAGAAACTACATGAACCGCAGCTTTGGAATATTGCTGATGAGTTAAGCTTTCAAATGGATGCTAACGAGTTTCGATCTTACATATCAGAATTTATTTTCTTTAAATACCTGTCCGAAAAACAATACTTGTTTAACAAATAAAAGCCACATTAACACAAATATAAAGGAGCCGCACTTCATCGATGTGGCTCCTTTAGCTTGCTAACTTGAAATTTCTACTTCCAGATTATTTCATCCAGGCATCAACCAATACTTTATTGGCTTTATACCATTCCGTAGCACCTACTTCTTCACCTTTTTCTGAAATTGCATTCATTAATTCGTACAACTGTGCTTCTTCAAGCTTAAAGTTTTTGAAAAAAACAGCCGCCTCTGGCTTGTCTTTTTCAAATCCTCTTCGCGAAATAATTGTGCAAGCATCCTTTGGGTAAACTCCTTTAGGATCTTCTAAATATTTCAAGTCGTTTTTGGCCCATTTGAAATGAGGTTTCCATCCAGTTATTACAGTCCACTCTTTATTTTTGATTGACTTCTCAAGACTTGCTACCATTGCAGTGCCACTTGAAGTGATTTGTTCGAAATCGAGCTTATATTCTTCTATTGCTTTTAGCGTGTTGGCATGAATACCTGCTCCACCGCCAATACCAATAATTTCGCCATTAAATTTATCTTTATTAGCGTTCAACTCTTCTATAGAGTTAATCGTAACATACGCAGGAACTACCAGCCCAGTTGTACCCTCGCTAAACGATTCACCTAATTTCACCAGTTTATCGCCATAATCGGCCCAGTATGCTTTGTGCGTATTGGGTAGCCATGCATCAAGACACACATCACCTTTTGAATTATCTTTTGACAATTCGCCGTATATTAACCCTGGCTCCAGACTGGTTAGTTCCACTTCGAAATCGTTTGCTTCGAGTGCTGCTTTTGCCAAATAAGTGAATGCAATTCCTTCAGCCCAGTTTGGATAAAAAATGCTAACTTCTTTTTTAGTCTCAGCTTTTTCTTTTTTCGCCCCGCTATTGGTGCACGAACTAACTGAAAATATTAGTATTGCAACTGCGAGCAAAATTGTTAAGTTTCTTAATTTCAACATAATTCTATTTTTTAATAATTAATTATTTTTTAGCGATTGATTGTGTAATTCGGTCTAAAATTATGGCCAATATCACAATGCCAACTCCCGATTCAAAACCTTTTGCAATGTCGTTCTGCTGAATGCTTTGGTAAACAATGCTTCCCAGTCCTTTTGCTCCTACCATTGAAGCGATAACCACCATTGATAAAGCCAATAGTATTACTTGGTTAATTCCGGCCAAAATAGTTGGTTTTGCCAAAGGCAACTGTATTTTAAACAGAATTTGTTTTTCGGTTGCTCCAAAAGCTCGCCCAGCTTCAATAACATCAGACGGAACATTTTTAATTCCCAGACTGGTTAAACGTACAGCCGGTGGGAGCGAGAAAATTACAGTAGCAATAACTCCGGGTGTGTTTCCTACACTAAAAAAGAAAATAGCCGGAATAAGATAAACAAATGCTGGCATGGTTTGCATCAAATCAAGTATAGGACGAATAATCACATCGGCTGTTTTGCTTCGGGCAGCCACAATTCCAAGTGGAATACCAAAAATCAAGGCAATCACTGATGCAACAAGAACCAAGGTGGTGGTTTGTATCGATTCTTTCCAGTATCCCATGGCGAAAATCAACAATAATCCTAAAATGACAAATACTGCCATTCCACCTCCTTTTTTTAATCCTTCTTTTTTAAATGCACTTTTCCCGGCATTGGCATAATAAGCCCCCAAGGCTATAAATACAATAATAATATAAAAAGGAATGGCTAGGAATACGTCGTTCATGCTATCAACTGTCCAGGAAATTAGGTCATCAATAGCTCCCCATAATCCGGAAAAGTTCTCTTCCAGCTTATTAATTCCGTATTCTATATATTTACCAAGATCAATTAACTTTTCCATATTACATATCGTTTGCTTGTTCCTTTAGTTCACTTATCTCCTTTTTTCCAAATCGCGTAGCTTCAATAATCAACGACGTTTGAGATATCAAACCAAGTAATTTCCCGGTTTCTTCATCAATAACCGCCAAAGGATATTTAATCCCTGTAATCAGGGGTAGCATATCTTCTACGGTATAGGTTTTATATATACTCGGGACATTCGGTTTCAGCGCTTTTTCAACAGAAATTTCTTTATCTTTTTCCAATTCCAAAAGGTCTTGTAACCAGACATATCCCAGAAATTTTCTATTTTCATCCTCCACAGGAAGAACATCTACTCCAATTGAACGCATTTTACGGATGGAAACTCCGGGACCATCTTTGGGCATTTGAACCAGCGTATTTTTTTTGAACATGAGAGTTTCAGCCGTAATAATAGTTTTTCGGTCTACTTTCTCAACAAAAGCTTCAACATATTCACTTGCCGGGCCTGTTAGAATTTCTTCAGCTGTTCCGATTTGTTCTATAACTCCGTCTTTCATAATGGCAATTCGGTCACCAATTTTTATGGCTTCATCTAGATCGTGAGTAATAAATACTATCGTTTTGTGTAATTTGTTTTGTATTTCCAGCAACTCATCCTGCATGTCCGATTTAATGAGTGGGTCAAGTGCAGAAAAAGCTTCATCCATGAGCAGCACCTCCGGGTCGTTTGCCAGGGCACGTGCCAAGCCTACCCGCTGTTGCATACCTCCCGACATTGCCGATGGATATTGATGCTCATAACCTTTTAATCCCACCGTTTCAAGTGCCTGTATCGCTCTTTCTTCCCGTACCAGCTTTTCTTCTCCCCTTATTTCCAATCCAAAAGCAGCATTTTCAAGAATCGTTCTGTGTGGTAGCAGACCAAATTTTTGAAATACCATACTCATTTCTGTTCTTCGGGTTTCCAGTAGTTCTTTGTTTGTTTCGCGGGTAATATTATGGTCTTTGAAAAAAACCTTACCTGAAGTAGGTTCGATTAATCGGTTCAAACAGCGGATTAAAGTAGATTTACCACTGCCAGATAAACCCATAATAACAAAAATTTCTCCCTCTTTAATTTCGAAGTTGACCTTATTAACCCCAACAGTACATTTGGTTTTTTTTAAAATTTCTTCTTTTGAAATTCCTTTTTCTAGCAGAGAGTGTGCTTCTTGTTTGCGTTTTCCGAAAATCAGGGTTAAATCTTCAACCTTGATTTTTATTTTTCTTTTATCTGCCATAGCTCTTCAATTTTCTCCTTAAAAATAATACCCGATATTGATATTGAAACGCATTTCCCAATCAGCATCAACAGTTCCGTTTGATAGCGCATTTCCCCAAACCGGTCCTAACCAAGGCTGATCTTTTCCTTGTGCTGCATCAATGTAGGTATAAATATTACCTGCAGAAATCAATACTCCGGTAACATTCATGATAGAATTTTCAAAGGTATCGATTTTTTTATCAATAAGCCCGAAATCATTATAAAACAGTAGGTTAGAGACTGGCCCCCATTCTACCGGCACTGAATAAGCTGCGCCAATCGTATATGTCGTAGCTTCTGATGCTACAAGGTACGGATATCCGTAAGCAGTCATTGCAATAACGTCGTTGTCTTGCTCCGAAGGGTTTTCTGTATTGTATTTGTATTTCGAGATTTGTGCTTTTAAATCAAATTTTCCAGCAGTAAGCTCGTAGTGGGCAGCCAGGCTATAACTATTCCCCATGTTTTCTGTGTCGAGATTATAAATTCCTCCATATTGAGCTGAACCACCAATTTTATGACTGGCTGAGCCATTTGAAAATTTACGTACAACTTTAACATTAAACTGGTTGACTTCCTTATTTCGGTATAATCCATCGCTCGACGAACTTACGTCGTACGAATATCGGCTATCCGAAACGTCTGAATTATTACCAAACTGAAGTTCCTCCGCATTTTTAAAAAAGGCTAATGCGTATTCCCAGTTCTCATCGCTGTGGGTATACTTAATTCCCATGTCGTGGTCATCTTCCAAACCAACATAGTAATTAATACTAAAAAACCAATTATGAGAATTGTACTGCGTAATTCCAAATGGTACTTGCGTTAAACCTATTTGAAGATTATTGTCGGGTGTAAAATCGTAACCTACCCAACCTTGTTTTAGCATTCCGCCGCCAAAGCCTTCTGAATAAAGACGATATTCAGCATTCATTTTAATACCTTTATATTTGGCTTTTGCATTAACACGAAAAACATCGTAGCCAAAATCTCCACCTCGTTTTTTTTGTCCTTCTTTCCACGAAGAAAGATTATAATTAAAGCGTAATGCGCCACCAATCTGAACTTCTGGCTTATCCTGCGCAAATAAAGAAATGAACGGTAGAAGTGTAAACACCAATACCATTTTAAGTTTTAAAAACATAAAATAAATATTTAAATGAAATTATAAAAAAGATATTTGTATGAAAAAGAGTTAGATACCTGGTGGTATAAATTTATCTGTTTGATTTCTAAACACTAAATTAAAAGCAGTAAAAACTCTATCGTTATTTTGTTCGTGAATTTTAATATTCATTAAGCGCAAAGGTATAAATAAAAGCCTGACCTAAACGATATGGTAATAAATCATTAATTTTGATGATAATGCGTTAACAGTGAAAACCACACTCCTAAGCTTTATGGAATTAAACAGCCTTAAAGACTACTTTCCGTACGAATATCACAAACTACAATAGTAAATTGCATGTGTTGTGTCAGATTACGTTGTATTTTTCTGTCAAACCGAGAGGAAGTTTGAGCGGGCTACAAACTCCAATGTTCGCTATTTCCCCAGCCATTCCTCATACAAAATGTTGTGGCTTGATTATTTTTATTTTAGGGTTTGTCCCAATTTAATTCCGAGTTCGTATGCTTTATTCATTATATTATCTTGTGTTCTTACAGCTCCTTTTTCAAATGCTTTAAAAACAGGTAGTATTCCTACAATTTCAAAACCTAAGGCTTTCATAGGTTCTTGCATTGCTTCAATCGCAAATCCCATATCTTTCCCATTACCTTGCTCGCAAACGGCAGAAATTATAACTTTCCGATTCTGGTTTGCCAGTCTTGAACTCCACTTGCGTGGTCTTGTATTATTGTCAAATTCATAAAAACAATATAATCTGTCTATAAAAGCTTTCATCCATGAGGTTATATTATAATTATGAACAGGAGAAACTAAAATTAATCCTTGGGATTCCATAATATCCGGATACAAACTTGACATCCCATCATGTATTGTTGTGCAAATTTTATCTTTTCTGCACCTTTCGCAACCAATACAACCTTTAAAATCGATATTGCCAAGATTTATATTCTCACACTCAATATTTTCAAACTTCAATCCTGCGGCGATTTGCTTAATTATTATATCAGTATTACCTCCTTTTCTTGGGCTTCCACCAATTGCTAATACCTTTTGAATTGGATTTTCAAGCAATTTTGCCTTTTCAACAAGTTCTTCGAAATAAATCATATTTATCATTTTCTCATTCGTAATCGGCTCAATATAGACAAATCTTATTACTTCTTCTTCGATTGTTTGCGTTCAATATCCACATTTATTCTGGCTCGTTTTTTTTTATCGTTGTTCAAATTTGTCAATATTTCAATTACATTTTTAATATTTGGCTCAACATTTCCCAAATCCCTTACAAATTCAATGGAATTAAATTCAAAATTTATTGCAAATAGCGACCATATCGAAGATGCTTTTGAAACGGGCTGGCCAGTTGAAAAGAAAAAGGCAATACAGCAGTTAAGTACAAATGAAATTTTGAACTTCAATAATCTGGTTGCAACGGATAGCAATTATGTATTTACTCAAAAAACACCGATGAGGGATGGAGTAATTAGTTTTACAAACAAAAGTCCAAGACAAAAAGAACGGGTATCGGTTACTAAACGCTCACAGCTAAAATTATAAGCTTCGCACGAACGTTTGAGGGTATGAGATAGCCATATTAAAGATTTTAGGAGCATTTTTGTACCTTGTTTTATCCTAAGGTTGTAAGTTGTTGAATATCAATTGAAGTTATTTCATGGATTGGGGGAAGTGATGGATTCTTTAAAACAGTAGAAGAAAACCAGGCACTTGATTAAATCCCGTTAATCCATTGGGGAGCACTTTCAATTGTTCCGGGGTGTCCAAAAAATATTTTGGGCATCAATGAAAGAATTAGTTGCTGCTGTTTTGTCAATTGGAGGAGACTTAACAGGATTGAAAACCGACACAAGACTTACGGGATTACCTTTCACCATTATTATAAATGTCATGTGTTTTAGTTTTTATAAAACATAGTCATAATATCAGGAATTATATGACTAATTATAACTATATGCGGCCTTTTCCAATTTTCTTTATTTATTACAGCATAAAAATTCAATCAAAAAACAGAGACAATAACTTTACTTTTTGACTGCATGTTTAAGGCTGACAATTAGTGTGTTGTCTGTAATCTGACAATAATTATTTTTAAAATAATTAAGTTAAAACTGGTTTTCCCACTGGTTTTTCAATCCTCGTAATTGTTCTGGAAATTTTGATGGTCATAGGTTTTTTTTACCTTTATGGTATATATGAAATTATAGTACTTAACAAAATCACATATATTTAAAATTGGGTCGTTTGATGTAGAGAATCGTAAAATTTAATTATTTGCGTTCTTTTTCTTCTCCTGTTTATCAAACGGAAAATATTACAAATAGACTACTGTTTTAGAAATTGAGCCATTAATATATGTACTCATTTAATTACATTTCTATTCAAACTAAAACAATAAATATAGAAAAATCTTAGTATCGTTTGAACTAGATTTCTGGTTCAAAATTGGTATAAGACAAAAAACGATATCTCTGAAAATAGTTTCGATTATGACAAAAAACACGAGCAATCTATTTTACAATGGAAAACGCCAAAAAGCGACATCGGGAAAACCCTTTTCTAATATTAACCCGGCAACTAATCGAGTAATTAACGAAATTGAATCTGCTTCTGCAAACGATGTTGAAAGCGCCATTAAATCAGCAAAAGAGGGATTTGCAATTTGGTCAAAAACGTCGGGCACCGAACGTTCAAGAATACTCAAAAAAGCAGCCGACCTTTTGCGCGAACGCAATAAAGAATTGGCAGAAATTGAAGTATTGGACACTGGAAAACCTATTTCAGAAGCCATTGAAGTGGATATATTATCGGGGGCTGATGCAATAGAATACTTTGCAGGAATTGCACCAACAATTCACGGCGAACACTACGATTTAGGCAATTCATTTGCTTTTACCAGAAGAGAACCACTTGGAGTTTGCGCAGGAATTGGTGCCTGGAATTATCCCATACAAATTGCATGTTGGAAATCGGGACCTGCCCTGGCTTGCGGAAACAGCATGGTTTTTAAACCTGCTGAATTATCTCCTCTGTCGGCCGTTTTTCTTGCTGAAATTTATAAAGAAGCCGGCCTTCCCGACGGTGTTTTTAATGTGGTACAAGGAGACGCTGAAGTCGGGAAAATGCTAACTCATCATCCTGTCATTAGAAAAGTTTCCCTTACCGGTGAAGTTGAAACCGGGAAAAAAGTAATGGCAGCTGCAGCCGATACCCTTAAACATGTAACCCTCGAACTGGGCGGCAAATCGCCAATTATTATTTGCGAAGATGCGAATATCGACGAGGCCGTTAATGGAGCGATGATAGGCAACTTCTATACCCAGGGCGAAATATGCTCAAACGGAACCCGGGTATATGTTGCAGAATCCATAAAAGATAAATTTCTGGAAAAATTACTCAAAAAAACCCGGCGACTTATTATTGGTGATCCAACCAATATGAAAACTCAGATAGGTGCATTAATTAGCCAGGAGCATTTGGACAAAGTAATGGGTTATATTAAAATCGGCATAAAAGAAGGTGCAAAATTACATTGTGGAGGAAAAAGATTTCAATCGCACAAAGAAGCTGAATTAAACGAAGGTTTTTTTGTTGAGCCCACCATTTTTGAAGTTGACAATGAAGAAGCCCGAATTGTAAAAGAAGAGATTTTTGGCCCGGTAATGACGGTGTTAACATTCAAAACAGAAAAAGAAGCAATTAAAAAGGCCAATAATACCATTTATGGATTGGCAGCTGGTGTATTTACAAATGATTTGCAACGTGCACATCGTATGGTCAACCAATTGGAAGCGGGAATATGTTGGATAAATAACTACAATATAACGCCTGTCGAAGTTCCTTTTGGACCGTACAAACAATCCGGATTTGGTAAAGAAAACGGCTTGGCAACCATTGAGGAATATACACAGCTAAAAACAGTTTATGTTGAAATGGACAAAATAGATTCACCTTATTAAATAAATACAAATATGGATTATAAATATATTATAGTTGGCGGAGGTTCAGCCGGTTCGGTACTTGCAAACAGATTAAGTGCCGACGAATCGAATAAAGTTTTGGTATTAGAAGCCGGACGCCCGGATTATACCTTAGACTTTCGAATTCACATGCCCGCAGCACTTAGTTTTTTGATAAATGGCACCTTTTATAATTGGGCTTATAATTCTGACCCAGAGCCACACATGAATAACAGGCAAATTGCTCAACC
>CAYZBC010000127.1:0-13570 GCA_964476535.1 uncultured Maribellus sp. | reverse complement strand
GTGCAAAAATACTATATTTCCCTGTTTGGTTCTGGCTTGTCCAGGTTAGGTATTTGGAGAAAGTATATCAATATATGGAGAACTATCTTTATTAATAGCTATACGTCTATCTTCGCTAAGAGCCCTATTATCAATAGTATCTTTAATCTCATTATCATCTTTTGGAGAAAGTGTATCAATATATGGAGAACTATCTTTATTAATAGCTATACTTCTGTCTTCACTAAGAGCCCTATTATCAATAGTATCTTTAATCTCATTACCATCTTTTGGAGAAAGTGTATGATTATATGGAGAACTATCTTTATTAATAGCTATACTTCTATCTTCACTAAGAGCCTTATTACTAATATTCTCTTTAATTTCTATTATCATCTTTTAGAGAAAAAATATCATTATATGGAGAACTAAACAGCATTATTTCTCTAACATTTCCTTTACTAAACCAAATAATTCTCCCTTACTATCATCTACATTAAGCCTGTATTTAGTTCCTTTTCCTGTTCCTTCAGAAATCAATACATTATCTTTAACAAGCTTCTCTATCATATATTTTACCTGATGACGTTGTAACTTTCCTTCAAAGATTTGCGTGAAGTCGCCCATGGTTAGCTTGTCCTTTTTCTGATACCCATCTGTTATCATACTAATATAAATAGGGCGATAACCTGCTATTTCATCTTTTGTTTGTGCTATATCGAAATATCTATCTCCGAGTGTGTAAATTTCACTGGTGGTTTTACCACTTCTTTTAATTACGTTTTGAGTAAGTAACTTCTGAACAACATCTGCATCTAGCCCACTTGATATACCTCTGCGTATTTTATCCATAGTGATTAAATCGAAAACACCCAATTTGTTGTTCTCGTCTCGTTGGTTTTGCTCTTCATTTGCGAAAATGAGAAATGAGGGGTCTTGAATATCAGCAGATATTTTCAATTCGACCTGGAGCATATCAGTTCTTGAATAATCAGGGATAGGTTTTGCATCCAGAAGACTGTATAGATACAACTTATCTACTCCTTGTCCTGACCGTTCTACTAATCCGGTTTTTAATAAAATATCTGCGAGCAACCTGCTTCGGGGAGTACTGTTAACAGTAAGTAGGTTTTCAAGGTTTACTCCACGAGGAAATCCGCCCGGGTTTGTAATAACTATTTTGTTTGGATACTGTTTAACAACTATCTCGCTGGTTATTGTATAATCTCTGTGAACAATTCCATTTAATACTGCCTCGCGGATAATATCTTCGTTAAAGTAGGGAATGTCGTAAATATATGGCCCTTGTTTGAGTTTAAAAGTCGGATTACTTGCAGGCTGATTAATATAATTCCAAATTTTATCAATAGCAATAAACAGAGGTTCTTGTATTTCTATCCTGTTATCAAATTCTATTGCTGTTTCGCTTCTTCGATATTCGATAATTACTTTTGCTTGTGGTAAAATATTATAGATACTCTCTTTTTTGCCGATAAGGATTAATGCTGCATTCGTTAGCTTGCCATCTACTGTCAGGTCAAGGTCGGTTAATGTCTGTTTGTTTGATAGAGTTTTAAAGTTTGCATTGTTTTGCTTTTTGGCATATTTTTCCTTTAAAATATTTATTGCATCTATATCAATGTCATCAATAGTTAAGCCCTCACATACTTTTGCTGAGAAATCAGGTTCTTGTTCCTGTATAATTGAAAGATACATTTCTTCAGACATTCGACTTAAACCATCGCCTACTCTCATTAATGGAACATCGTTAAAATATAGAGGTTTACCAATTGGACGAGATGGAACTTTGATAACCAAAACCCTGTTTTTTCCCTCAAACAAAACTTCCGTTTCAATTCGAACTCCTAAATCGCGATAAACATCTTGTTCCAGTTGACCTTCTCTTCCCTCGTAAGCTTTTGAACCACATACTTCGTGAGGATGTGTATCTTTCAGTCCAAAAGCCAAGTAGCCACCTTTTTCATTAGCCAGTGCTGCGGTATAACCTAATACGCTTTTTTTACTGCTATTGTAGGCGTATTGAGTTTTAGCTTCCTTAAACTCAACTTTATCTTCGCTTTCTTTTAGTTGTTTTAGTTCGTTTATTGTCATGATTAATGTTTTTTATAACCCAAAATCCATCTTGTAATGGATTCAAAGAATGGAATAAGTTTTTTTGCGCTAAACAATGAAAGTAAAGAAAGTCCGATTGCTCCAATAATCGGAAGTACCTGCTCTATTTTCTTTGTATAATCAGGATTATACCAGAACTTAATTATTAAAACAGATATTGAAATGACAAAAAGAAAATAAATAATATAGGAAATAAAAGTTGTCCTTTTCATAAACCGTTTTTCAAAATCATTTAACAGGTAAAATCTTCCCATATCTGATTTGTCTCCCTGCACAATAATTAGGTCATAAGCTCTCAACGAAATAATATTTAAAAAATCTGATTTGAACAGGGTTATATCCTTTGCTGTAATGTCATTATAAAACTCTGCCTTTTCTTCCCAAGAAATTAATTCCAAATCCAATAGGGTTTCCAACACTATAACTAATTGATATAGATTGTCCCTATTCTTAAAATTACCATTGATTATGCTAAGAAATGTGTTTTTTATTAATATGCTTTCTTTTTCTGAATTTGCTCTATATGTGATAGTATTTAGCAGCCATGAGTTATCTGTATTAAACTTTTCTGTTCCAACAATAAGAACAAAAAGCAATAAATCATCATGCAATATTGGTGAGTTCTTGTTTGGATGTCGTTCCGATATTTGAGAGTAGGCATTATTAAAAGACTTATTATTATTTTGAGCTATTGATACTACTGCCTTATTGAATAATTGGTCAATTTCAACTTCATATTCAGTTTCACTAACCATTTGGCCAGATACAAAGGACATAAATTGATTAAATTTAATATTCTCTTTCAAGTCTGCGATATAGCTACTTCTTTCAATTAAAGAAACCATTTCTTATATTTTAAGTTGAAATTAATTACTTCAGATTTCCATCCTGGTATCATTCTTAATTTACCTAATGTCTTCGCAATTAGATTGGAATATTGCATTGTTGCGGGTTTCTGATTTGGCATAAAACCTCTCCACGAAAGATAACTAAACTTGAAGATTTGCTGGGTGATATATTGTAAATCGGAAAAGAGTAAATCTTTTACTTCATCTTCTACGTCAAACGAAGTAGGCCGTAATATTTTTATTAATAAGGGATGACTTGCACCGTGCCTCGAAGTTTTCATTTCATTTATACCTAACATTTGTACCAAGCAAGAATAATCGTTCAATACAATATTTGAACCTCTATTCGGTACAAATTCACCAATTGTGTTTCCATATTTATAAATTCCCTTTTGAGATTCATCGAACATCATAAAGGGATGGAAATCACTTACAGTTACAAAGGCAAATTGAATTTGATATTTTAAAATTTCAGCAACAAGTTCTTTTACAACTTCAAACTCTATATTTTTTATTGGTTTGAAAATGTGGAAGATTAATCTTACTGTATCATTTTCTCGCCAACCATATTCTTCTGAAAGAGTTTCGATAGATTCTTTCAAACTATTTAAAAGTGCTTGGAAATAATCATCGTATGGTACATCTTTAATATTTCCTGACATCATATATTGACCATCCCCTGAAAAGAAGGTGCTTATACCAACAATCCTCTCTTGTTGATTACCTGCAAATGAATTATTACGAAAAATTGAATTTCCAATGCCAATTATTATTTCCCTGTCAATAGATTCTTTCGTGAGTATAGTCCAAGGCACTCCGCCGATTTTGGCATACATTTGCAGTCCAATGGCATTCATCTTGTATTCATCATATTTGAATACATTTTCCGAATTCACCACTTGAATTGGGATTTGTAGATTTAAAAAATGAGCTTTAGTCTGGTAATATAGACTTTTGTTTATTTCCCTAACTTCCTTGAGTTTAGTGGGTATTTCAATAATAACAATATCGGGTTTATCATTTAGATTGGAAGTTATCTTTTGAATTTCTTCTATCTTATAAGAAGCTATTTCCTGAATATCATAATCCACGGAATGAAGTTCGTATTTTGACTGAAAGCCTTTTGTGAAATACTTCGAATCGGGCATGCCGTCAATGAGTTCCTTAATAAACACAGCCATTTTGCCTCTATTCTCTTTGTGGCATATAACCAATAATTTAGGTTCTTTTGGTGCAAATTGGGAAGAGTCATAAGGCCCAAACTTTCTTAATCCGTAATCTGCACCCGTATTGGTTCTGACCCTTGACGGGTCAAAAACAAATGTGGGTGGTTCAAGGGTATAATTTTTATATTTTAAATTGTTTGATGATGAAACAGAAAAACAGAAGCCATCACTGTTTTCAAAACTTTTTGAAGTTCCCTGTTTATCAAAGAAGAGTAATTTTGATGCTGATGTAAAATCGGACAAAATTCGTTTTGGAATTACTGAGCTTGCTTTTTCAACTCTTAGCTTTGATAGTATTGATTCAGCACTACCAGGACTTCTTAAAGCAAAGCCTAAGAAGTCTTTAATATTTTTATGCGTTTTTCTGAGATATAATTCATCGAGACTAAAAGTTTGTTCTCCTTCGTTTGTCTCAATAATTGCTAAGTTGTTTTCTATTCTATTTACAGTACCAACTAACGATTCATTAGGGAGGAGCACATTTTGAGCTTCTGGTATAACTTCGGAATGATTTACTTCAAAACCGATAAGATTAAATCCTTTTTCGGCAAGTTCCTTACAGGTGATATCTAATCTCCAGTTTCGATTTACATTTACCAGAAACCCAAATTTGTCTTCTCCGTTGATATAACAAATGCGAAGCTGAACTTCAATCTGTTTTAGATAAGATAATCTTCCTTTTAGCCCTTCGGGTAAATATTTGCGAATAAGGTCATTTTCATTTTTCTTCGATTGAAACACAAAAGGATAAAAACTGTTAGGCTTGTAATCAGGATATGATTCGAGAAAAGTTCTAAAAAAAATATGCTTTATTAATGATGCGGTGATTTTTCTATCTTCAAAAACAGACATTGTTACAGTATTACCAATGCCTAAATCATCACCATTTTTATTTGAAATATAGATATAATCGCCGTCTTTGAAAAAAGAATGTGTCGAATTATGTTCATCGCGTAGCTCTTTTAGCAAATCAGGTTCGGCTGGAACTCTAAGCACCTGATATTTTTCAAAATCGAAGTTGATTGGATAAAAGTTTGTTACCATATCTATTAATTAATTAATTTTCAGCCTTTTCTTCCCCGTTAATAAAACCTGCATCATTCCCTTTTTCTGCTCCCGTAGTTTTTCGGTTTTGGTTTTGAGGAGTTGTATTTCTTTATCGGCGGTTTGTATTACTTGAGCTATTGCGGTTTGTTCTTTCAAAGTGGGAACAGGAATTTGTAATTTCATGAATTCCAATTTCCCTAAAGTTTTGTTTCGTCCTGCTCCACCCGGAGAAGCTAAGCCAAGAAGATGTTTCCCACGTTTCGACATAAAAAAGTATAATAAGTAATCAAGGTCAAGAATATCTTCTTTGGGTCTGTACATTGGAAAGCGATGAGAAGCAATCATTCCTATTTCGTTGTCAGTAGTTTTTGCAATGGCATGTTCCCATGCAAATACAATATTTACTACAAAACAATCCGGTTTAATCCAAAAAACTCTTTTGTTCCCTAATGCGGCACCTGTGACTTTTTCTTTATGAAAAATTCCTTTGGTATGAGAACGAATTCCAATTTGTTGATATAACTCATTTTCCTTTGGAGTAAGAGGGTTTCCAGCTTGGTTCAGAATATTTTTTAGCTTTTCGTTGTCCCACTTATCACTAAATCCTTTCAAGCGTTTTTTGCTAGTTAACAAATTCTGCATCAACCATTTTTTGCTTAACTCTTTTTGGGCAATAAGTTGCATGCTTTTATTGATGGCAGTCTCCATTAGGCTTAGGACGTGGGCTATGGCTTTTTGTTCTGGGAGTGGAGGGAGAGGTATTCTGAGTTTGGATAAATCGCTTGGGTAAATATGCACAACCGAATTTCCTTGCCCTAATCTTCTCTTTTGCTTTCTAACCAAATCTGTTTCTAAAGAATACGACAAGCATTCAGCATCAATGTTTTCATTTGTTGAAAGAATTATTACATCGCCCCCTGCATAAGCTTTTTCAGGTTTTGTATATGCCGCAGATTTTCCTATTTCCTCTATAGTTTCACCAGAGCCAGCAAAAAGGATATCGCCGCTATTAATCTCTTTACTTTCTTTTGCAACATCTCTTGGGATAAAAGAGATGAATTCTCTTATTACGGAATCATGGGTTGTATATAATTCACCATATCTAATGCAAGGTAAACCTTCATCGGATAATTCTTTTTTCGTGATTCCTTTCCCTTTTGAAAAAGAGCCTAATGAACCTAAATCATTAACCTTCCAATCATTCGGAATAGTAGTATTATAAAACGGCTTTGTTTTGTTAGTCCTCATTCTAATTTTTTAAATCCTGTGCATCTGTTAATCTTGTGAATCCTGTTTCAGACATTTATTTTTCATCTAATTGAAAGCTCTTAAGGATTTGAGTAAATACATTTTCTGGTGCTATGTTTCCCAGTCCCATGAATTTAAAAATGGCTTTATCGGGGAGGTCGCCAGCAATTTCATTCGCAAAAGCCTGCATTTGCACTTTTATGTTTTCCGGTAATTCAAACACATCGTTCGCGGTTAACATTACTGCCAAACGAAATACATCGCCTTTATGCTTGCGTAGTTGTTTACTATCTTCTTTGCTCCCTTGGGCTATTCGTTCAACAATTTCGAGGTAGGCTTTTGCTTTTAGACAAATAAGTGCTTCAATATTGGCAAGGTGCAAGCCATTGTCCATTACACTGTGTTCTAACATGTAGTGATAGAAGTCGTCGTTTAGCAATATTGCCGACAGACTACTTAAATCATCATCTACAGGAATAGGTATTAGATGTGTGCCTTCATCTAAATCAAGTAAGTCGGGATTTCGCGAAAATAGTTCAACCTGAAATGGAAATTCTTTGTTTTCAGGTTTCATAAAACGATAATATTTGCGTTCATCCTCGCTCTTTTCTTTGCGCTCGTAATTGCCATCAAGCACAAATTGCCAGAACTGTTTTACAAAGTCAGGACTCAATGCTTCCACAACCAAAATAATATCAATATCCTTTGTTGCACGGGGTGTAAAGCCTGCTTCATCTATAATAATATCGCAGGCTGTGCCCCCAATAATTACATAATTTTCGGGGTACGCCTCGAAGTATTTTTTAAATATGTCTAATCCTCTTACCATTTCAATTGCTCAATTATTTGTTCTAATGCCATTTCAATTCGTTCGTCTGGTTTGTTCCTGAAGCATAAATAGAGAGAAAGCGGGTCAACAAATCCGTTCTTTGCCAAAAGGTAGGGATTGTACTTCCACTCTTCTATACAAATATTACCTTCAAGTAAAGCTGTTTTTTTCAAATTTGCTCCACCTATTAGTTGTGTATATCGGGGTTTTACAGCGTAGTATTCAATTACATCGTCGTTTAAATCGGAATAATGTGCAAGTGCATTATTGTTAGACCTGTACATGTTGTCGTCAGCTACCCATCCGCTGTAATAGTGCGTTTTTTTCACCGGATTATTCATCAATGGCTCAACCTGTTTCCATAGCTCACTTTTGCTTTTATTAAAATGCAAGATTTTATCCTTTGCTCCCTCTAATGTGCAGATATTAGTATTGTGCAGATAGTAAACAGCCCGAGTAATTGTTGCTGCATCGTAACCTAATTTTTCGGCAATTCCTTTTAGGTTTATGCCTTCAAGAGGTTCAACTTGTAGGTGATACATTAATAAGAATTGTGTGGCTGGACGCATTGCTACCGGCAACTCCTTTGGTTTATTCCCAAACTCTTTCAAATCGATAAGTAAATCGGGCAAATACATTTGCTTGCCGGGAATAATGAATGGTATTTTTTTTTCAATTAATCTTAAACGTTTGTATGCTTCAAGTTTAGTGATTACAGCAATGGTATTTGTATTGAATGCAGCCCTGATTGTTTCAAGATGTTTCCTTAGCCTATCAGTAGTGAAATCGTATTTTACATTCACAAGCAAGAAGTCACGTTGGTATAAGGCAATACGCTGAACGGTGTATTCACCTGTAATATACAGTGGCAATGTTTTTAGCTTGTCTGCCTTTAATGGTTGAATCTCCGGTTCAATACCTAAAGTGCTTTTAAAATATTTTTTAAGCTCATTCATTTTAATTCTCTATTTGTTTATCATTACTCATCTGTATGATTGCTTTGCATATGCATAATTGCAACGGCAGTGCAATCGTGCAAATATAAGGCAATTATAATGCGTGTCACCATATTTTAAAGTATTTCTATATTTTTATTATTCTGATATCCAATTTGTTCTCCATACTTCACGTACCCCAACTGGTTTGTCAATAATTGAGTTTTTCCAATATTGAAATCAGCAGAATTGTTATGCGTATGACCATAAATCCAGCAATCTGGTGCGGTATCCTCGATTAAATTAAATAGTTCAACGGCAAATGCTTCGTTTAAAGCATCACCTTTATATTTTTCGGGATAGTTCAGAAAAGTAGGGACATGATGGCTTACCACTGCCGTTTTAGAGGTGTAGTTGTGGTGTAGTGCTTGTTTTAGAAATGCCATACTTTCCACATGCAGTTGATTGTATTGTTCGGCAGAAAACCGCGAGCCTTTGTGTTTTATTACCTGAAAATCGCTCATGCTCCTTTCTATCTGCCATTGATTGGCAGTGCTGATTTTCGTCCAAAGAGACGAAAAAACCAAATCGACATTTTCATTTTTAACAACCATGTTATTCAATAAATGAACATTGTCCTTTATCTTCTCATGAAAAGAGCCGCACTTATCGGCTAAATCAGAATAATAATATTCGTGATTGCCTGGAATCCAGTAGGTGTTTTCAAAATGGTCGGAAACGTAACTAAAGAAGTCATCGTGTTTATCCATTACTGCAAAAGGCACAATATCGCCAGCTAAAACCAGAATGTTGCCAATTGGCTTTAGGGGATTAGTTCTCAGAAAATCTTTATTTTCGGGAAACTCAATGTGTAAATCTGATGCGTATTGAATTTTCATTTTTTAATCCATTAATTCTTTAAGGTAAACATCCATTTGAGTCTGAACACCTTTTAACTCTCCCTCCAAATTCTCAATTTCTTTTTGTACGGCTGCAATATTCACTTCGGCTTCTTCTTCAAAAGTGTCCACGTATCGGGGAATATTTAAATTGAATTCGTTTCCCTCTATTTCGTCGAAAGTGGCTATGTAGCTATATTTGTCTTCAATAATGCCAGCTTTCATATTGCCCTCGTTAAACTTTCGGTAGGTATCTACTATGTGTCCGATGTGGTTTTCATTCAACTTATTTTGATTTTTAGCCGAATCGAAATGTTTGCTTGAATCAATAAATAATACATTGGTATTTTTATCCTTTCCTCTGTTGAAAATTAAAACAGCGGCAGGGATTCCTGTTCCAAAAAACAGGTTGGCTGGTAATCCAATAACTGCTTCCAGCATATTTTCTTCAATTGTTTTGCGTCGTATTTTTCCCTCACTTGCTCCGCGAAATAACACACCATGTGGAACAACAACACCTACCTTCCCAGTTCCTTCATATGTGGTTTCAATCATGTGCGTAATAAATGCCCAGTCGCCTTTACTCTTTGGCGGTACACCTCGCCAAAAGCGATTGTATTGGTCTGTTTCGGGGTCATAAGAAATGGTGGTTTTATCACCCTCTTTATCTTCAACCTTGCCCCATTTGTCCAGCGAAAATGGTGGGTTTGCTACTACTGTATCAAACTTCATCAATTCGTCGCCTTCCTTTAGCTTTGGGTTACGAATTGTATCTCCCCAACGGATAGTGGCATTGTCGAAGCCATGCAAAAACATATTCATTACTGCCAAAGCCCAGGTACTTCCATTGGCTTCCTGTCCGTACAATGAAAAATTAGGCGAACCAACCTCATTCCCGGCTTTAATTAGTAAAGATGCCGAGCCGCACGTAGGGTCACATATTCGTGAACCGGGTTTCGATTTGGTCAGTTTTGCAATTAAGGTAGATACTTCTTTTGGTGTAAAAAACTCACCCGCCTTTTTCCCTGCATCACTCGCAAAACGTTCTATCAAGAACATATAAGCTCCACCAATAATATCGTTGCCATCCAAATGCGAAGGGCGCAAGTCCAGCTTGTCCTGATTAAAGTCGAGCAAAAGGTTTTTCAGACGAGTATTTTTATCTTTTGGTTCACCAAGCTTACTGTTATTAAAGTCGATGTTTTGGAAAATACCGGCACCGTCTTCGCTGTATAGTTTCTCGCGATTGGCTTCTTCCAAGTCTGTTAACGCAATATTTATTAATTCACCAATATTGGCTTCATTACGACTGTCGAATAGAAATTTGAAATGACTGTGTTCCGGCACAACAAAACGCTCGTGCTGCATAGCTCGTTTAGCTCTTTCTTGTTCGCCATTGTATTTTTTTAAGTAGGCTTCAAATTTATCGTCGTGCACATCACTTAAATACTTAATGAAAAGCATGGTGAGTACATAATCCTTATATACGCTTGGGTCAATACTTCCGCGAAAAGTATCGCAAGCTTTCCATACTGCATTATTAATGTCTTCTTGTGTTATTTTTATAGCCATTGTATTTATTTAATTGCGTTGATTAACTCTTCTTGAATATATCTCTCCCTCAAATCTTGTATTTTCTGGTTTAGTTTTTTTTCTCTATTTCTAAGTTTGAATATTTTCAAAATCAATTCTTGCTTTTGAAAATTTGGTATTGGAATTTCCAATTCAGATAAAACAGCTTTTGATATTGATGCAATAGAAGTGCCTCTGGCATATCCTTTTAATAAGGATTGAGTACCTGGATGATTTAAAAACCAAGTCAGATAACCAGGTAATACATTACTGTCATGTAGTCTGATTACAAAAAATGAAGTGGAAGCTACAGCTGGTATTGCGTCGTTCTCATACCTAGCTGCAAAATTCTTTGTTCCTTTAGCAGCAAACAAAACATCTCCTTCTTTAAGTAAATGTTTCTCAATTCTGCTATCAGCATTTAAGTCTGGATACAATATTCCTTTCAGCTCGCCATTTTCATCAAAGTGTTTAGCTTGCAAATAGGCAATTTCACCACTTTGGATTGGCTTCGCAAAGACCCCAGTTTGTATAGTTGTAATATCTTTTAATGTCGTTTTCAATATTTATCTTTAAGTAATGGAGCTACAAAGATACACATTATGTTTACAAATACAAAATAATGCTAAGTATGCGTTCTACTAAATATGCAAAATAGTATCCAATAAACCTTCATGAAAAATGAAACTCAATATATTTAAACGCTGTTGCCGCATTAAAAGATTAATAACTGCATATAAACAATAGTTTATTTTTTATGATTAATTTTCAGATTTCAGTTTTAGAATCATAGCGATGAATGAGAATCCAGAACAAATAAACCAAGATGGACACGATAATGTAAACATTGGTATTAACAAGGGAACTGTTAACATCAATAAAAATCAGAATTGTAGCCTTTCTCATGACGAAATTGTCCATAACTTCACTACTGCATCAGGAGATTTAGATGTACACAAAAGTTTCTTTGGCAACAATTCCAATCTTTTTATAAAAAGGAAAGAGGTCGAAGAAATTGAAAATTGGATTGTGAGAGATTTAGCACCAAATGAACATCCGATTTTAGTTGTGGCAGGCCAGGCAGGATATGGAAAGTCAGTGGTGGCAAAGCAATTGTTTAATTTACTTCAAGAAAAGGAAATTCCAACACTGGCTTTAAAGTCGGATAAATTAATTGTGAATAATATTGTTGAGCTTGAACGTGAATTGGGTTTTGATTCTCATATTGAAGAATTAGTTTTCAAGTTATCTGAAAGCACTGAAAGAATTGTTGTAATTATTGACCAGATTGATGCTCTTTCGCTTTCTCTTTCTTCAAATCGCAACCCATTAAATACTTACAACAGGTTAATAAAGAAACTTACCAGCCTAAATTCAAAAATTAGGATTATTGTTTCGTGTAGGATATTCGATTTAGAATATGACCCATATTTACAACAGTATAATAGTATTAAAAAGGTTATCGTACAGAAACTGGAAGTAGCAAAAGTAAATGAAGTTCTTAATAGTTTAAATATAAAATCACAAAAGCTATCAACAGCCTTCATTAATTTTTTGAGGATTCCACTCCACCTTGAAATATTTTCAATTGTTAACCATGAATCGGAAATTGTTGAGTTTACAACCTTGCAGGAATTGTACGCCGAGTATTGGCGCCAGAAAATACTAAATAGCTCAATACCTAAGAACAACGTTTTTAATCTGATTCGTAAGCTTTCGAATGAAATGTTTAGCTCCCAACAAATAACCATTGATAAAAGATTGTTTGAGAATACCTTTTTCGATGAAATGAATTACCTCATAAGTGAAGGTGTTATTGTATCACAAAAGAATAAAATTCAGTTCGTTCACCAATCATTTTTTGATTATTCAAATGCAAGGTGTTTTGTTGAAGACAATCGGAGTATTTCAGCTGAAATACTTAAAAAGGGTAATCATCAAGGCCTATTCATCCGGTCAGGATTAAGGCATATTCTGCTATACCTGCGTGAGGTTAAACATGACATGTACATTGATGAGTTTGAAAGTTTAATATTTAGTGACGACTTACGATTCCATATTAAGCTGTTGCTGATAAACACTCTTGGGTTTATTGAAAAACCGAGTGATAAGGAAAAACTAATTGTTCAAAGAATTGAAGCCAGAGATGAATCTCTGTTCAAATTATTTATTGAATCTGCAAACTCGGCAGAGTGGTTTAATCTGCTTTTTAAGAAGATTTTAATTCAAAAATATTTGCAAACAAACTATGAAGAGTATTACGGCTATATTTATCAAGTTTTAAGAAAGTCGCTTACTCAATCCCCAGTTTTGGCAATTCAATATATTAACTTATTACCCGATTTTAAGGAAAAGAAAAAATATATTTCAAGGTTATTATTCTTTGTGAATGACTATTCAGGCACTGAAATTCTTGAATTGTTTGACAAATACTCGATAGAAGAAGATGCTCATGGATATTTTCAGTTCCTCGAAAAAGCGATGGTTTTACATCCAGATTGGGTAATCAAAAGACTCCAGCAGTATTTTAATAATACTCCAATAGATGAATTCGGGAAACCTTTCTCCAAACGTCATGAGGAAGAAAGGATATACAAGGAATTATTTAAAACACATCCTGAAAAAGCTATCGATTATTTTATTGAAATTCTTTTTGTAATCGTTAATCGAAATAAAAAAGCATTTTTAAAAGCTGGTATTAATGAGTATTTTTCTGGCAGTGAATTTATGTTTTACGTTCCAAATAAAGGAGGAAATCGCTCTGATGGATTGTTATTTTATATTTGCGATTCGATAACCAATGCTGAATTCAAGACATAAATGCAACATCTGAATTAAACAATATTTTTTCCAT
>CAYZBC010000126.1:11083-13573 GCA_964476535.1 uncultured Maribellus sp. | reverse complement strand
GCTACAGGAGATGAGGGAAATTATGATGTTATTGTTTCGAGTTTAACTTGTGGGTCGGTTACTTCAAACATTGCCGTGCTTTCAGTTTCTTCTGCACCAATTATTACAACTCATCCGGCAAATCAAACAGATTGTATTGGTGAAAGCGTTTTGTTTACGGTAGTTGCTACAAATGGCGAAACCCCATATTCATATTCATGGGAATTAAATCGACCCGCAGATGGTGCTTTTAGCGATGCTTCTGTTGTTTCAAATATTACTTTCCCGGTAAATGGGCAAATGTTGGTTTCGAACATTGGAGATACAAATAATCCGGATCAAACTCAATACAAAGTAACAGTTACTGACAATTGCGGGAATACGGTAGAATCCAGCGTAGCAATGCTAACTATAAATAAAATGGTTTTGCAACCTTTGGTAACCGAAACAGTATGCCAGGGTGGTGCAGCGACATTTACGGTTAGTGCTTCTGGTACATCTCCGGTTTCATACGAATGGCAATTAGATGGTGTTACCATATTTGATGGAGGTCCATATTCGGGAGCAACCCTACAAACTCTTACTATTACAAATGCCGATGTTTCTGAAGATGGAATTTATTCGGCAAAAGCAATTTTCAATATCACACAACCAAATAATAATGGAGCTGGAATTACAACTTGCGATGGTACATTTATTCAGGTAGGAGATTTAATTGTTGATGAAGGACCTGCAATAGTTGCAACTCCGGCAACTCAATCAATTTGCCCGGGTTCTGCTATTACTCAAATCGATCTTTCAAATACAAATGATCCAACAAACTTAAATACGACTTATTCGTGGAGTAGAGATAATACGACTATTTTAACGGGTATTCCTGCGAGCGGAACAGGAAATACCATTACTGGTTCGTTGGCAAGTCTCGACCCGGCCAATCCTCAAACTACGACTTTTACTATTACTGCGTCTAATCCAACAGGATGTATTTCAAGCGATCAGGTTACTGTAACTGTTGTCGATGATCTGCCTCCATCGGTTGCAATTTGTCCTTCAAATTTGAATGTGGGGACAGATGTCGGAAGCTGCGAAGCAATTGTTAATTTCGCTATTCCAACTTTTGATGATAATTGCGATGGAAATGGTTCAAGTGGAACGCTGGTTGCAGGGTTTACTTCGGGCTCGGCTTTCCCGGTTGGGTCAACTACTGTAACTTATGAATATACCGATGATGCAGGAAATGGACCAGCTAGTTGCTCTTTCTATATTACTGTTGCGGATGATATTTCACCTGTTGCTATTTGTCAGGATATAACGGTTCAGTTAGATGTAACAGGAAATGTTACCATAACAGAAAACAACGTTGATAATGGCAGTTCTGATAATTGTAACCTGGCCAGTTTAAGTATAGATGTTAGCACATTCGATTGTACTTTGGTTGGACCAAACACTGTGACCTTAACAGCAACTGACGATTATGGGAATGCAGACAATTGTACCAGTATTGTAACAGTAGAAGATAATATCGATGCAACAGCCGTTTGTCAGGATATTACTGTTCAGTTGGATGTAACGGGAAATGTTACAATTGCTGCAATTGATGTTGACGACGGAAGCATGGATAATTGTGGAATTGCTTCGATGAGTGTTTTGCCCGCCAGTTTCGACTGTACTAATTTAGGAGCAAATACTGTAACATTAACAGTAATCGACAATAGTATTAATGTTATTACTTGCAATGCTGTAGTAACAGTCGAAGACAATATAAACCCAACAGTCATTTGTCAGGATTTAACGCTGCAATTGGATGGTACTGGAAATGTGAGCATAACTACAATTGATATCGACAATGGAAGTACAGATAATTGTGGAATAGCCTCGATGACTCTTTCACAAAGCAACTTTGATTGCACAGATGTTGGTACGAACAGTATAATATTAACCGTAACCGATGATAACGGAAATGTTTCAACTTGCACTTCATTAGTAACAATAGAAGATACTGAGAACCCAACGGCAGTTTGTCAGAACATCACCATTCAGCTTGATGCTTCGGGCAATGCAATTATAACAGCAAACGACATTGACAATGGTAGTTCGGACAATTGTAACATAGCCAGTTTAAGTTTGGATAAAACGACTTTTGATTGTACTGAAATAGGAGCAAATACAGTCACATTAACCGTAACCGATGACTATGGAAATTCAGCAACTTGCACAAGTACGGTAACTGTTGAAGACAATATAGATGCAACAGCAATTTGTCAGGACATAACAATTCAGTTAGATGCAACCGGGAATGCAACGATTGTGGCAGCCGATGTTGATAATGGAAGTTCAGATAATTGCGGGATTGCATCGATGACAGTTTTGCCAAATAGTTTTGATTGTAATGATGTTGGAGCAAACACGGTTACATTAACTGTTACCGATAATAGTGGCAATGTTGTTACGTGCAGTGCTGTAGTAACAGTCGAAGACAATATAAACCCAACAGTCATTTGTCAGGATTTA